>LKUF01000478.1 GCA_001412335.1 Methanolinea sp. SDB | reverse complement strand
GATGAAGAAGCCATCGAAGAGTTGAAATCCCGAAAAGCAGGTCTCGAGGAAGAGATAGGACTGCTCCGCCTGACCCGTTCGATGATCGGGGAATATGTCCTGTACCTCATGCAGGTCGTGCGGAGCCGGATAGAAGGTGAAGTGAGTCATATCATAAGCGAGATTACGGGAGGGCGGTACGAACAGGTGCTGCTTGACGAGGACTTCAACCTCCTGGTCAGGGACATCGACGACGATTTCCCCATCAACCGGTTCAGCGGTGGTGAACAGGACGACATCGCGGTGGCACTGCGTATCGCTCTCTCACGATATCTTGCGGAGCTTCACCATGTCCATGAGAGTACGCTCCTGATCTTCGACGAGATATTTGGAAGCCAGGATGAGGAACGGAGAACGAATCTGTTATCGGCACTCCGGACACAGGAATCCCGTTTTCCCCAGATAATCCTCATCTCGCATATACCCGATATTCAAGGAGAGTTTTCAAACACACTCATGGTCGAGATGGCAGCCGACCAGTCGAGCAGGGTGCAGGAGCTGATATGACGCCAGGCGACCGGGAATACGAGAAATCAGCCGACGAAATGGCGATACGCATCCGGGAAACAGTGCCTGGGAACCTCGTGGAAAAGTTTGGGGAGCAGGGTGGAATCGAGGCTTCCGATTTCTCTTCCTGCGAACCCTGCCCTTCTCTTGATACCTGTGCGGTGGACGGAAGCAATACTGTCCTGATGGAGTCGGGGAGCATGGCGATCGTTCTCTTCCGGGCGGCCCAGAGTACCTTCTGCAACACGGAGAGAAGACGGAGGTCTCTCTCCTCGTTGCAATTCGGCATCATTGGCCCCGGTCCGGACAACGAGGATTTTCCCGTTCTCTACGAGGAATGCTTCGGCCAGGCGCCCGGGACCCCCCTGAAAAACGATGACCGTACCCGTGCCGCCGGAATCCTCCGTGACACCCTTGAGTACTGGGTCACCGAACAGATGGCGGCGACCCTGGAGAAGGGATCACTCCTCTTACGCGACGGTCCGCTCCGTGTCTCTCATGCAAGTCATGACCCGGTCCTCTCCAGGATAGAAGATACATGCAGGGCACGCCAGATCGACCTTGCCGGAGTGAGCAAGCGCACATCGGCCACATGGGGCGGGGGTCATCCCCTCCTGCCTTCCGTCTTCGGGCTGGCCGAGGCATACGGGATACCCGCTCCCTGGTGGGTTCGGATAGATCCTGTCATTCTCGACCATTCGCAGTTTCCCCAGTGGCAGCATGGCCGGATATATGTGGCATGCCTCCATCCGCAGGCAATAAGCCCCATGAAGATCGAACTCTCAAAGGATCTCCCGGAGTCACGCGAGAAGATCATCATGGATCGTCTTGCGGCATGCTCAGGCGACGGCCGGATTCCAGGGTATCCATACCCCCTCTTCGATGCCCACCGTACAGTCGTATTAACAGAGGAGATCACAGAACAGGTCAGGTCGGACCTGATACGCCGCATCACCGGGACAGGCATCAGGCGACAGACCTTCGATATCCTTTTTGGAGATTATCATGACGAATTTGCACGATATTGAAATACAGGACCACTCTAAATACCGGTTGATCGGGCGAAGCGTTCTTTCCTACCGCTTCATCGCGCCCTACGACTCTGAGCCTTACATCGGCGATATCAAGAAGATTACCGATGATACCAAGGGTGTCGTGTTCTTTGCAAAGGTTACCGATCTCTCGCACGACAGTAACTTCGCCGATACCAGGTGGGACACCCGGGTGTATGCCGAGAAGTTCTACGGTCTCGGGGAGGACGTGTTCATCACCGTGGATGCAGTGCCGCTCGGGTTCGTGGACAATACCGACGGCAAATTCCATAAGCCCCGGACTATCCCCTCGAAATTCTCCCGGGTGGAAGACCCTGATGCAGACGATTTCCGTTTCCTGACCGAGCAGATGGGCGAGATCGAGGTCGGCCTGATGCGGAGCGGACAGGACGTGATCCGTGATGTGGCCGTCAGGATCCCGAGCAAAGTCCTCCCCCAGCACATGGGCGTGTTTGCCACGACAGGGATGGGCAAGAGCAACTTCATGAAGACCTTCTGCGCCTCCTGCATGAATGAAAGGAAGTTCGGCCTCCTCATAGTCGATCCCCACGGCGAGTACGTCAGTGGCGGGAGATCCTCGATTGGTGAACCTACAGGGGGACTTGTCCATTACACGGCAGGCAGGGAAGGTCTCGCAATCTTTACAATCCGGCCCGAAACGGACCGGAAGAAGTACGGGATGAACCGGCTCTGGATAGAGTACGACGACTTCAAGATCGGGGATCTCTCCATCCTATACGATCTCTCCGCGGCCCAGCACGAGATAGT
>LKUF01000477.1 GCA_001412335.1 Methanolinea sp. SDB | reverse complement strand
TCCTCTCGTTTCTCCTCTACCCGGCAACCTTCGCCTACATCTCGTGCCCGATCATCACGGAGGCGGCATCGCTCGGGATCGTGACCGCCGGCCTCCTCGTCTTTGCCCTGCTCTTCGTATCCTCGCTCGTGGCCGGCAGGGTCTGGTGCGGCTACCTCTGCCCATCGGGCGGGCTGCAGGAGCTCTTCAACCTTGCCTTCAAAACGCCGCTCCGGACACGAAAGATGGACTGGCTGAAGTACCCTGTCTTCCTCTGGATCTACGGGGGCCTTGCTTTCGCGATCTGGTCTGCCGGCGGCCCATCGACGATCGACCTGTGGTACAGGACCGATCACGGTATCTCGATCCTGGCAGCCGGCGGAATTGCTGCATTCGTCGGGCCTGTCTTCATGATCGTGCTCTTTACGACAATCTTCGGGAAGCGGGGGTTCTGTCATACCTTCTGCCCGATCGCGGTCCTGCTGATCATCGGCCGGAAGGTCCGGAACCTCTTCTCGTGGCCGGCACTCCATCTTGTCGCCGAGAAAGACCGGTGCATCGACTGCAAAGGATGCTCGGATGCGTGTCCGATGAGCCTCGACGTGCACGGCATGGTCCGGCAGGGAGCCATGGAGCAGGCGGAATGCATCCTCTGCGGCGACTGCGCCGAGACCTGCCCGAATGGCGTGATATCATTTGCATGGATTAGGAGATGAATCATGATACAAAAGAAGATACTCGTCATCATGGGGAGCCCCCGGAAAGGGAACACCTACCGGGCCTGTGAGGAGCTCCGCGGGGCCATGGAAAAGGAACTTGCCGTTGAATTCGAATACCTCTGGCTCGCAGACGCTGACCTGCTCCCCTGCAGGGGGTGCGGTGCCTGTTTTGTCAACGGGGAGGACCGGTGCCCAATCCGTGACGATGCCGCCCTCATCGTGCAGAAGATGCAGGAAGCCGATGGAGTGGTCTTTGCCTCTCCGGTCTATGGCATGAACGTCACCGGCCAGATGAAGATCTTCATCGACCGCCTGAGCTACACCTTCCACCGGCCGCAGTTCTTTGAGAAGAAAGCCCTCCTGCTGGCAACCGCCGGCATGCTCGGCCACGGGGATGTGCTGAAGTATCTCGGGATGGTCGCCCGCCAGTGGGGATTCGAGGTAGCAGGATCGGCCGGCCTGGTCACTCCGGATCCCCTTCCACCCCACCGGGCCTCGAAGAACCGCGAGATGATCACCCGGGCCGCAGCGGATTTTGCCGGGGCCCTCAGGCGGCCGGCACGGAGAAGCCCGGGTCTTTGGGACGTGGTCATGTTTCACGGTCAGCGGGCGGCGTTCTCGAATATGGAGAGTGTTTTTCCTGCCGATCACCGGTACTGGACAGAGAAGGGATGGTTTGGCCGGGACGCCAGGTATTTTGTCGATGTCCCTGTCAACCCACTGTACCATGCTATCGGGATATTTGTCGGATGGCTATCTACACGGCAGATGAGAAAGGATCTGCTGGCGGAAGGAGGAGGACCATAGGTTTCCGCCGGCACACAGTGAGGCTCTTCGCTCACCGAACCCCTGGGCGTGGTGGAGGTTTGCTTCCTGCTTCTCCTTAGTAGGATCGCTTCGCGGTGCATGAAAACACCAGAGAGCACGACCACAAACCAATTGAATTCCGGGTTCGTACAGGTAAGAGCATGGACGAATCATTTTTTTTCACCATATTCGAGGGACTGCCCCGGCAGGGCCCGGGACTTGACGAATGCACAGCCCGGGCGGTCCATACCATCCCGGACCTCCCAGAAAACCCCAAAATCCTCGATATTGGATGCGGTTCCGGGATGCAGACCATTGCGCTTGCCAGGCTCTGTCCGGGGGCTTTCATTACTGCCTCTGACATTCACCAGCCGTTTCTCGACGACCTCTCCGATCGGGCGAAGGAGGTGGGTCTGGACAACCGGATCACGACCGTGCGGGCGTCTATGGAAGATCTCCCGTTCCCTGACGGGTCCTTCGACCTCGTCTGGGCCGAAGGCTCGTCGTTCATCATGGGTTTTTCGGCGGCACTCTCCTCCTGGAAACGGTTGATACGACCCGGAGGATGCCTTGCCCTCTCTGACCTCGTCTGGTTTACCCATAATCCGACAGAGGAGTGCAGGCAGTTTTTTGAAAAGGAGTACCCTGCCATGGTCCACGAAGAGGAGGCAGAAAAGATGGTCCGGGATGCCGGCTACACGCTCCTTGAGAGCTTCCGTCTCCCTGATTCCGCCTGGTGGGACGACTACTACATCCCGATGTCCCGGCGGCTCGAAGTCTTCAAAGAGCAGCACGCCGGCGACGAGGATGCGCAGGCGCTTCTCGCCTCGTTCGACGAGGAGATAGAGATGTTTCGCAGGCATTCCGCCGAATACGGCTACTCCTTCTTCGTTGCGAAAAAGGCATAACGGGTCTTGCTGTGGGTAGGTATCTTTTTTTTTACTGGGAATCACTGCGTAAATTACATATACCGTACATCCTGGGCCGGTTGCGTAACCCATCCCAATGAGAATTAAGTGATCTTTTTATTCAGAAGCAGGACATTTTCCATTGGTAAGTGAGGATAGACCGGTTGCAGAAATGTTGAATGAAAACGCCGGGTATGGTCCTCACAGGATCATCCAC
>LKUF01000476.1 GCA_001412335.1 Methanolinea sp. SDB | reverse complement strand
AGCAGCCGTTCCGACTTTGACATGCCGGCCTGCTGCCGGCTCGAACCAGATATTCCAAGGACTTTTATTCCTTTCGCTTTCTCCGGGGGGAGGGGCTCGATGGTCCCGATTCCGAATTTCCGTCCAACGAGGGGGGCAGGCATAGATATGCATTGACGGCCAGATGATTTGGAATTAGGGGTCCCAGGTGAACTGTATTTAAAAACCATTGTAACTTTTGTATTTGTGAAAGCAGAATCATGCAACAAAAAAAGGAAAAGGGTAGATTGGATTGCCGCCATACCGCAACCTGCGGTTTTTCCTTCCGCACGAACCCCGGGAGATGCAAATTGATCGTGTTTCGGGAACCCGGGTTTGATAAAACCTGGATTTTCGCACCCTTCATTGGAAGATTCAGAAAAAATATTTGGGAAATCGGGACACCTCTTTCCATCTCTCCCTGCCCGGCCGGGGGTCACGTGATTGTCTCTGGCAGCCAGATAAAACATTCAATATGAAAAGAATAACAAATTGTCTCTTTCTCAAGGAGATCCAGGGAAAATGGGGGGGTTGCCAGGCACTGTTTCCAGACATGGACACAGTGGAGATCGCCTGATAAACCAATAATATAACTAGGGAATCTTATTATACAATAATGGATGACAGGAGGAGCACTCCCCGAATAGTGATAGAACTGCGCCACCTGGATCTTGGAGAGATGGCCTGCGGGCGATGCTCCGATACGGGAGAAAACCTCCTGAATGTTATATCGGAACTGGGAGGGGAGCACGTACTCGATGACGTTGAAGTGGAGGTGAGAAATATCCTCCTCCCTCCGAATCGGGCTGATGAATCAAATATCGTGCTCATAAATGGAATACCTCTGGAAGAAATTCTTGGTGAAAAGATGGGGTCAGCGGGATGTGGTGTCTGCTCGGATTTCTGTGGGGAACAGGTCCTCCACTATTCACGGGGTATTTTATCGGCAATACCAAGAGAGGTGCTTCGGGAAGCCATATTGAGGGTTCTGATGGGGGAAAGGGCGGGATGACTACGCATCAAAGCTTTTTTTGATCCGGTGAATCCTGCCGGACAACCTCCATATCACTTTCTGTTGGGGGGTGAATGGCATCTTGGATATCATCATCAATTTTGGTTCAGAAGAAAACGATGAGGATAGAACCTTTCTTATGTGATACCATGAAACCCTTCCAGAAGGAAAAAGGATGATTCTTGCGGGGAGATGAACGGGTATGGCAATGGATCCGCTGCTGGTGGAGATCGGGGACGATGCCATCCTCTTCTTCGTCGTCACGAGCATTGCCGCGATGGGCCTCGACCTGACCGTCAGAGAGATAATTGAGCCCTGGAAGAAGAAGGGACTCCTCTCCATATCGCTTATCGCCAACTTCGTTGTGGTACCACTCTTTGCACTGTTGATCATGAAGATCATACCCCTGGATATCGATCTCGCAACCGGCCTTATCATCGTTGCCGCTGCGGCAGGGGCTCCGTCGTTGCCGAAGGCGATGGGTATCATCAAGGGAAACGTGGCGTATGCCGTGGGCCTGACCATGATCCTGATCCTCGCAACCATTGTATACATGCCGATCATGCTTCCCTACCTGATCGAGGGCGTTTCGGTCGACCAGACCGGCACCGCTCTCTATCTCGTCATCTTCATGCTCATCCCGCTCGTCGTCGCGATGGCGGTCCGGAAACTTGCACCGGCAGTCGCCCGGAGGCTCTACCCTGTCATCAACCGGGTATCAGATCTCTCGATCATCGCGGTCCTCCTCATCTATACAACAGCCCTTTTTACGAGCGACTTCTCGATCAGGGCCGGAGCCCTCCTCGGTCTCGAAGGAATCATCGTTGCAGTCCTCTTCATCCTCGGGTCGTTCCTGATCGGGTACCTGATGGGGGGGCCAGATCTCAAAAACCGGGAAGTTCTCGCATTCGGAACCGGTTTTCGGAACGTATCTGCCGCCCTGGTGGTCATCTCGGCCAATTTTGAGGACCCCCAGATCCTGTTCATGGTGCTCGTGATCGCGATCTTTGGGATCGTCTTCATGATGATCTTCGGTGGAATCCTGTACCGGAAGAACAGACGGCAAATCCGGAAAACCGAATTGTACTGACCGCTTCAGGAGGAATTTTTATGCAGGGTCTTCGGACCCCTGTTATGCCAATCTCGCAGTATACGATCCAGGAGATCCGGATCCCCTGGTGTTTGCCTGGAGGGCGCTCCTGCCCGGAGATGGTGGTTCCGGTCTTCTTCGCAGAGAAAAACGAGTAGAAAATAAGGATTGGTTCTATAGTATCCTGACTGCTCCCTGCCCGATGAGGGAGGTGCTGATCCCGGAGACGGCCTCGCTTCGTGAAGACCCTTTTATCACGAAGAGAGTATCACCGCTCATGAAGGCCGCCGTGTTGAGAGTCTGCCAGGACCTGGATGCCATCTGGGCCTCTGAAATAGCCGCACGCATTGCGTCGGTGTCAGAAAATCCCAGTGCCAGGACTTCGACTCGATCTTCTGGATCCGGCGAACTGCACCGGGAGGAGAGGAGATACAGCATGGCGCTTGAGACCCCTGAAATCTTTACAGACACCGGATCCGAGGAACAGACCTCCAATCCCGCAGACGCTGCGGCGGTCTGGACCATATCGGAGCTTGTCCGGACCGATACGTAGGGGCTTGATTCCGGCAGGGTCGTCCAGACAAGGATGGGCATGATCCCAAGAAAACAGAGGATGATAAGGACTGCTGCGACTTTGCTCGTGTACACGGGTTTCGAATG
>LKUF01000475.1 GCA_001412335.1 Methanolinea sp. SDB | reverse complement strand
GTTACACGTCGTCTTATCTCGTGTTCGTCCATGTCGTTCACCCTTGTTTCCCGGAAGAGATAGCCTCCATCATGGGGCCCAGCAGTGACCTGACCATGCCGTCGAAGAAAGCTGCCTTGATCAGCGTGATACAGCAGACATCATCCTCCTTCTCCCAGAAAATCACTGCAAGGCGGTCACCGGCAGAGATCCCCGCCCGATCACGGACTTCTTTCGGAAGGACCATCTGTCCCCTCCCGTCCACTGTCACCACCGCTTCGACACTGCATGTGCATTGAGCGGTGTCGCCGCAGGCAGGTATCTGTTCATCATGTTTCATCTGTCACCCTGATAAGAATCTGAACTCCAAGCATATATATTTTTCAGATATTTCCAAATTTTCAGTATAATCAGAACTAACTTTGGAATAAACCATCGCGATACACGCGTTCTCCTGGTCTTTGGGAGATCTCAGAGGTATGGATTCGGAGGGGTACTCTGCGGAAAATGTATTCGGGATTGCGGAGAATGCACAGTACAGGAAAAAATATCCTGTATCCTCACACAATGAGATGATTGTCCATGTCATTCCTGTCAATCGAGATCTCAATCCTGGAAATCTTCATCATCGTCCAGTATCTCATGGCATTCGGGATCATCTTCTTCGAGCGCCGTAACCCCAATTCAGCCCTCTCATGGATCCTCGTCCTCCTCGTCCTGCCTGTCGTGGGATTCTTCCTCTATCTCTTTTTTGGCCAGGACTTCACCAGGAAACGGCTTTTCTCCCTGAAGGAAGAGCACGATCTTCGCATCGCGCAGGCGATCGGCCAGCAGAAGGAAGAGATTGCAGCGGAGGAGATAACGTGCGACAACCCGGTGGTTGCACGATATCTCGGTGTGATCCGGATGTTTATCGAGAACAACCGTGCGATAGTGACAGATGATAACCGTCTCACGCTATACACCGACGGCAATGACAAGTTCAGGGATCTCATCAGTGCGATCGAGGCGGCACGCCACCATGTCCACCTCCAGTACTACATCATCAGGGACGATCCCCTAGGCCGCGAGATCCTTACACTCCTCTGCCGGAAGGCGCGGGAAGGAATCGAGGTCCGTCTCCTCTATGATGCGCTGGGAATGAAGATCTCGAA
>LKUF01000474.1 GCA_001412335.1 Methanolinea sp. SDB | reverse complement strand
TTGTTTTTTGTAAGGCCATACCCCGGGATTTCCACATCGTGCCTCCAAATATAGTACACCGGGACTCGCGTCAGGAACCATCTAATCCAGGCGGCAGATTTCATCGCAGTCGCAGTGCACCGGAAATATCGGCAGGCAGACGAGTCCAGTTATCTCATCATCCAGGATAAATGCCTGCAAATCTATGAATACTTTCAAGGCCTCCAAAAGCGATTGTGATCCCTTCCCTACTTTGTCCCATCTACCTCAAGGTAGACTCATCCATTTCGGGAAGGACTTACTCACAGTGAATGTGTCATATGTTTCTGCTATAATAGAGTTGTCTCCATTTTGATAGCTGCTCTTCTTGAAGAATCGAGAAGCATTCAACCATTTTCCCTCCTTTCCCTCTTTCAACACCCTTCACATCTATTCACAATATTCTCCTTATCCATCCACACTGCCTTCCCGGGCATACACATCGAACACTCCCTTCTCCGACCAACACCCGTCTCCAGCCGGTCCACATCGATCAGTCCCGGGAGCGGTGTGGCAGTAACTCGCTCAGGGGCAGAGATGACAGTCCGGGGTAGCGGACAGTCGTGGCCTCGCTGCTTCTGCTCCACGAAAATGAACTGGAGATATGAAACATGATTTTATGTACAGGGGATGATGATGTACTGGTAGTACTATGGATGCCGTGGAACGATACGTAACAGATGAAAAAGGGCAGCGGGTTGCGGTAATATTGCCTCTCGAGGAATACGAAAAGCTCCAGGAGGACCTCCACGATCTGGCAGTGGTGGCAGAGCGCCGGGATGAAAAGTCTATCAGCCTTGAAGAACTGAAGAAACGCCTCTGAATCTTCCCATGCAAAGCTTTCACATCACATTCAAATCGGGAGTCGAGAAAGATTTAAAGAAAATTGCACGTGAATTTATTCCTTCTCTCCTGGAAAAAGCTGAATCTCTTGCAAAAGATCCCATTCCCAGGGACTGTGTAAAAATCAGCGGGGCAGAAAATTATTACCGGGTTCGGTCCGGGGAGTATCGCATCATCTACCAGGTCCTCAGGGATGAGAGAGAAGTGGTGATACATTATATACGGCATCGCAGGGTTGTATACCGGCATTTTTAACGTATCACTCTCTTTTGGCGGCAGAAATTTTTTTTCACCCACCAGGGATTTTACCGGTATATTATCGGCTTCGATACAATCAATTCATGGAATATGAAATACCTGATGTCGGAATCAATCCTTTCCCGGGACTGATGGCAAAATTCCCTTTCCTCCTC
>LKUF01000473.1 GCA_001412335.1 Methanolinea sp. SDB | reverse complement strand
CCACTGGCGCTATGGCTGCCACCTCGTTCTGCAGCCGTATAGAAGCAGGGAGCTCGATTGATACCGGAGCAGTAAATATCAGGACATCCGCAAGCGATCTGTTCACGATGGCTTCAGGAAGTGATCCTGTCACATTTGACTACCAGATCCTTGTGACCGAATTGCAGCCAGGCACACCGTCGAGGGGAATGGTCTCCTCGCACATGAATGCTTTCATCCAGGAAGGTGGGAATGACCTGACATTGAGAGAGATGCTGGAGTTCCATGAATCCTCGTCGGCTTTCGGTGAGATACGGATCTTTGAAAAGATCATGCATTACGAGTCGGGTTTCTCCTTCTGAATAATCTCTCTTTTTCTCGTGATAATCGTATTATCTTCCCGTTCTGGACGGCGATGCAACCCGGAATACTCCGCTACCAAAGTGACTTTATATAATCCTGATCAATGTGTAATATTATGAAAATAGTGCCTGTACTTGCTCTCCTGCTCCTGCTGGGAGGCATTTTTTTCTCGGGGTGCACAACAACCAGGCAGGCAGCTGAAGAAAATATCTCCGAATATGACAGGGCAATGCAGGAGATCTCGGCAATCGATCTCCAGCTTTTGGATAACCCCGGCGATATCGAACTCCTGGTAAAGAAAGGAAACCTGTACCAGCAAATCCACATGTATGATGACGCACGGTCATCCTATGACCGGGCACTGGAGATAAACCCTGATCTTCCCGTCGTCTGGGGATACAAGGGTAGCATATACCAGCTGCAGGGCGATATATCGCAGGCCCTTGAAATGTACAATCGCGGCCTTTCCATTGACCCAAACGTCCCTATGCTCTGGGCGTACAGGGGCCAGGCACTCTCTCTGACAGGACAATACAAAGAGGCACTTGATTCATACAACAGGGCGCTCACACTCGATCCGTACAGGGCAGAAACCGCAAAGGAAGTCGGTAATCTGTATCGGGCGCTTGGAAAATATGATGAGGCGCTGTATGCCTACAATCATGCACTTGCAGTTGACCCATCACTCATATCAGCAGCAAAGGCGAGAGCTGACCTCCTCACCCTGACCGGGCAGAATGAAGAGGCATTGGCGGCTTATTCGGCTATTCTTGAACAGAGCCCCGATGATACGGAGATACTATCCGGAAAAGCAGCAGCATACCTTAATCTTGGCAGGTACGACGATGCTCTCGGGATTTTTGATACAATACTGAACCAGACTCCCAATGATGCGGATACCCTGTCAAAGAGAGCATTCGTCCTGAACAATATGGGAAGATACCAGGAGGGTCTGGATGCAGCAGATGTGGCACTTGAGATAGATCCCTTGAATGAAGTTGCCTGGAACAACAGGGGGACCTCATTGAACAACCTCGGAAGATATGACGAAGCGCTCGAATCGTACAACATGACGATCAGCATCAATCCCAACAACCCCTATGCCTGGAGCAACAAGGGATATATGCTGGAATCGCTGGGCAGGTACCGGGAGGCGCTGAATGCATATGACCAGTCATTAAAGATCAATCCGAGGCTGCCGTTGACGTGGGGGTACAAGGCCAGAGCCTATTACAATCTGAAACAGTACGAAGATGCCATCAATGCCGCCGACAGGGAGATCAACCTTGACAATGCAAATTACCTGGCCTGGTCCACAAAAGGCAATGCCCTGATGGGACTTGGGCGATACCAGGAAGCGGTGATTGCATACAGGACGGCCGCAAAAATTAGCCCTGAGTCTTCAATTGCATGGTTTAATCTCGCGTATGCACTCCATAATGCACGGGATTACGAGGGTGCAGTAAAAGCGTATCAAAAATCCCTTGAATATAACCCGGAAAACGCCCAGGCGTGGGCATATGAAGTGATGGCGCTTCAGACTCTGGGGAGGGGTGAAGAGGCTGCCAGGATGTATGACCGCGAGATCATGCAAAACCCGAATAATACCATTGCCCTTATGAATAAGGCATATGCTCTTCACCAGTTGCACAGGTACGAGGATGCATTAAAAATATACAATCGCGTCGCAATACTGGAACCAGAAAATGCGGATGTGCTCCTGAACAAAGCATATGAACACCTTCTGGTGGGAGACTATATCACAACAATCAAGACCTGTGACCAGGTAATCTCTGTCGA
>LKUF01000472.1 GCA_001412335.1 Methanolinea sp. SDB | reverse complement strand
GGCGGCGTCGCTTCCGACCCGCTCGGCTCCGCTCTTCTTGGCAATCCTTACAACTGCCGCAATGGGTAATTCTGCCACCTTGATTACCTCAAGGAATTTGAGGTCAGGATAGTATTTAACAATTTTCGTGGAATTTGCTGGAAAAGACCGGACCGTGACCATAATGAGGCCTCGCACCCATTCGCTTTCCTCTTCCCATGCTGTGTATATTAATCGGGAAAACGGATCGAAACGTGATTGGTACGCAGTCCACCCTCTCTCCCAGCACCCCTTCACGAGCCCATGCTCGCCCGGCACCGGGATATGGAACGCATCTTCCTCTTCTCCTCCGTTTCGGCAATCCGCTTCAGCAGTGAGGCCTGCTCATCCGGTGAATACTCAACCGCCACCCTCCGTTTTGTCTCGTCGCTCATCTTCCAGGACCTGGTCACCGGTTCTGCTTCAGGTATTTTTCTGGTCCGCATACGTGGATCCTTTTTTAAAATCTCCATCTGCCGCCACAACAGCTGATCTTCTTCATGGATTGTGCAATCTATCGCATGGTATACATATATCAGGGCACTAATCCTCACCCAGGAGGTCTCCATGAAGACAGAGCACCATACCCTGGCAGACGGACGGACCCTTGCATACTCGGAATTCGGCGACCCGGAGGGAATCCCCGTATTCCACGCTCACGGAGGACCGGGTTCGAGGATCGAAGGCAGGATCTTTGATAAAGCGGCACAGGCGAGAGGATACCGGTTCATTGTCACCGACAGGCCGGGAATGGGTGAATCGACGTATCTTGAAGGCCGAAGGCTCCTCGATTACCCGCAGGACATAGCCGAACTCGCGGATGCCCTCGGTATTGAAAGATTCGGCGTTACCGGGTGGTCAGGCGGCGGAGCGCACACAACAGTCTGTGCCTATGCAATACCGGAGAGATTGCTGTTCAACATGAGTTTTGCAGGATACACGGACTTTGCAGAGATGCCCGGTGCAGAGAGCTACCTCCGGTCAAAGATGGACCAGACATCAGTCAGGCTCTCGAAAAGCCATCCACGGATGTTCCAGTTCTTCTTCGACCTGATGGGCATCAGTGGGAAGGTGATGCCTGAAACATTCTACAGGGCAATGACAAAGGAGTTATGTGAGGCAGACAGGGAGATTGCCGCAGACCCTGAGTTCAAGGAAATATACCTTGAAGAGCAGCAGGAAGCATTCCGGCAGGGAAGCCAGGGAGTCACGACCGATGCCGCAGTCCACTATGTTGACTGGGGGTTCCGGTTAAAGGAGATTCCCTGCAGGGTTCACGTATTCCACGGCACCGAGGACTTCCTGGTCCCGGTAGAATATGGCAGGAACCTTGCAGAACACATTCCTGGCTGTACACTGCACATTCTTGAAGGTGAAGGCCATTTCTTCCCGTTCAAGTACACCGACCTGATCTTTGACACTGCCGATGAGGAGATTGGAAAGGGATAGAAGAAGGATTAC
>LKUF01000471.1 GCA_001412335.1 Methanolinea sp. SDB | reverse complement strand
GGGACGCCCGTGATCGGATGCAGCTGCCCGCAGTGCGAATACGCCCGCACCAACCACGTGCAAAGACTCCGGACTTCGCTCCTTGTACAACATCAGGGTGCTCACATCCTGATAGATACGTCACCTGACCTGCGGCAGCAGCTCCTGCTCAATGGATCGCCGCATATCGATGCCGTGATCTGGACACACGGGCATTACGACCATTTCATGGGTTTTGGAGACTTTTACAGGGTCCAGAAGCTGCCCGATGTATATGCCGCCCCGGAAGTCCTCTCGTACTGCGGCAACATATTCAAATTTCTCCCGTTCAGACGTTGTCCGGTGGAGCCGTACCATTCCTTCGATCTCCTCGGACTTTCAATAACACTGGTCGAGGTGAACCATCCACCAGCCTACACCTGTGGTGTCGTCATATCAGATGGAGAGACCCGGATTGGATACACCGCCGACACACGGGCAGATATCCCGACTGCCAGCCTCCAGGCCTTATCAGGGGTGGATCTCCTGTTCGTTGACGCTCTCGTCCCCCCACAGTTCAACATCCCAAAGCACATGAATTACCGTGAAGCATGCGAATTTGCACGGTATACCGGGGCAGGTGAATTCAGGTGCGTGCATATGAGCCATCATATCGCATGGGATCTCCCAAACACCGGAAAGGATGGAGAAACATTCTGTTTTGGGACTGGCTGATCAGGGGTATCCGAACATCTCCGGATACTGGCATCCATATCTATATAGTTTTTCACCGCTCAATTGTCTGGTGAATGAATATCAAGGTACTCGAGCTTGAGGAAGACAAGGCAAGGCTTATGATTCAGGGGGAGGGGCATACCTTCATGAATCTTCTCACACAGGAGATCCTCAAAGACCCGGATGTCGATGTCGCACGATATCTTATAGAATTTCAGTTCTCTGATCCTGAACTGCTGGTCACCACGAACGGGAAGAAAGACCCCCTGAAGGTCATCTCGGAGGCGTGCATGCGTCTTGCCGGATATTGTGACGAACTTATGGAACAGATCGAAAACGCCGGATCCTGAAATAACCGGCAATCAATACATCCACATTACCCCTGAATGAAAAAGCCGGGTGGGAATTCCAGGTCCTTATTTTTCTGCCGGAATAGAGAGGATCCCGTAAAAAAAGAATGGGCAGG
>LKUF01000470.1 GCA_001412335.1 Methanolinea sp. SDB | reverse complement strand
CAGTGCATGAATATCGCGTCATCTGCCGCGTGATCCATGAGCTCTGCTGTGACCGAAAAGCCCCTGAATGCTTTCAACCTGGCCCCCCTCTCCGCGTCATCACCCATGGAGACCCAGGTATCCGTGACCACGACGTCGGCGTCCATGACCGCCTCTTCTGGCTCACTCACGATCTTCACGCTGCCGCCCCGTGCACGCGCCTCGCTGATGATATCCTCCGGCGGCAGGTATCCGGCAGGTGACGCAACGACTACATCCAACCCTGTGATGGCGGATGCCAGGATGAAGGAGTTGCACACATTGTCTCCATCGCCCACCCAGGCCACCTTCACACCCCTCGTATACCCACGGTGCTCCTTTATCGTCAGGATATCTGCAAGGAGCTGGCAGGGATGTTCCCTGTCAGAGAGGCCGTTGATGACCGGGACACTGGAATAACGGGCAAAATCGGTAATTGTCTCGTGCCGGTAGGCCCTGATCATCACGCCTGATACATACCGTGATGTCACCCGGGCAGTATCACGGATCTCCTCGCCCCTGCCAATCTGCAGATCCTCTGCATTCAGGAAGAGGGCATTGCCCCCCAGTTCGTTCATCCCGACTTCAAACGAGATACGGGTCCTTGTTGATGATTTTTCAAAAATCATCGCCAGGTTTTTTCCTTCCAGCAACAGGTGGGGTTGGTTTCTCCGCCGCTGCTCCTTGAGCCTGCCTGCCTCGGCTATCAGGTCATCCAGTTCGGTCTCTGAAAGGTCAAGGATAGAGATCAGGTCTTTCTTCATCGTAACTCCCTCATATGGGCACACCGCTTCTCCAGCAAAGCCTCAGTTCCAATATCCCGCCTGTACCGGACACGTCCCTCAACCGATGCCGCCGCCGCCTCTGCAACACGCTCAGCCTCGGCAAGAGTCCTGCCCATCCCAACAAACGCCAGTGTCCGTGAAGTCAGCGTGACAAGCCTGCCGTCTCTCTCCTCGATGTTGGCATAGTAGAGCAGGGCATCACCACACTCTCCGACCTGTATAGGCTGGTTCGAAACCGGGGCTTCCGGGTATCCCTCGGGGACAAGATACTTGCAGACGGTGGCCTGTTTGGAAAAATCCACGCGTGCGGAATTCAGGGTTCCCTCGACAAGGTGGAGGAGGATCTCGCTAAAATCCGACTCGAGAAGCGACAGCACGTTCATGGCCTCGGGGTCGCCGAACCGGGCATTGAATTCAATCACCATCGGACCCTCCCGGGTGTTCATGAACTGCCCATACATGATACCCCTGTACGGATCCCCCATTCTCTCCATAGCAGAGACCGCATCTGCCATGATTGAAAAAGCCTTCTCGCAGTCCTTTTCCGATACGAAGGGAAGTAAATGGTCGGGCATTGAATAAGACCCCATCCCTCCGGTATTTGGTCCCTCGTCCCCTTCATATGCCCTCTTGTGATCCTGCACGACGGGCATGGGAATGATGTGTTTCCCATCGACAAAGGCCTGGAGCGTGAACTCCTCCCCGACCAGGCGTTCCTCGAGTACCACAT
>LKUF01000469.1 GCA_001412335.1 Methanolinea sp. SDB | reverse complement strand
GACCTCTGGCTCGAGGAGGTCGAGCCCGGGATCATCCTTGGTGTGAAGACGACCCCGCTCGACCGGGTGGGCCTCTATGTCCCCGGACGGAGGGCAGCGTACCCGTCAACGGCACTCATGAATGCGGTCCCTGCCCGGGTGGCAGGGGTTCCCGGGATGTGCGCCTGCACTCCGCCACCCGTCCTGCCCCTGACACTCGTCGCGCTGGATATCGCGGGAGTGGAGGAGATCTACCGCATAGGCGGTGCGCAGGCGGTCGCGGCGATGGCGCTCGGCACGGAGACGATAAAACCGGTCCAGAAGATCGTCGGGCCCGGAAACGTGTATGTCACGGCCGCGAAGATGATGCTTCGCGAACACGCGGAGATCGACTTTCCTGCCGGCCCGAGCGAGATCGGGATCATCGCCGACAGCTCGGCGAACCCGACCTTCATCGCGATCGACATCCTCGCCCAGGCAGAGCACGACCCTGACGCGGCATGCGTGCTGGTCACCACCGACGAATCACTGGCAGAGAAGGTGGGTCGCGAGGTCGAACGGCTTACCCGTGAGGCGCCGAGGAGGGATATCATCGAGAAAGCGCTCCTCCAGTCCGGCTACCTCGTCGTGCCCGACCTCGAATCTGCGGTCAATGCCATGGACCAGATTGCGCCCGAGCACCTCTCGATCCAGGTCGAGGACTCCCTCACCGTTCTCAACGCGGTGAAACACGCCGGCTCCATCTTTGTGGGTCCGTATGCGCCGGTGGCCTGCGGGGACTATGCGTCGGGCACGAATCACGTCCTCCCGACTGCCGGGTACGCAAAGACCTACTCGGGCTTAAACGTCGGGCACTTCTGTAAGAGTTCCACGGTTCAGATACTCGACAGGAGAGGGCTCGAGTCGATCGGGGACGTCATCGAGAATATCGCCGATGCCGAAGGGCTCCACGCCCACGCCGAATCGGTCCGGATCCGCCGGGCCGCGAGATAACTTTTTTTCTCCCGGTCCCGACTCTCTCTCTCATGAGACTCGTTTCGTTCTGCCTGATCGTGTGCATGCTTCTCCTCGCAGCCGGCTGCCTGCGAAGTGCATCTCCGCCGGAGGTTGAACCGCACCAGGAGGAGATGCTCGATCTCCTTTCTACGATGCAGGACTCAGTCGCAGGGGCGATTATGCGGGTGGACGGGGCGACGAAGGACGCTGCGAGGCAGCTTGGGAGATCCGGAGATTCGGCAGGTGCTGTTCTCGAGGAGCTCGCGGCATCTGACCCGTCAGTGGTATATACATATAGCTTTGACAGGAACGGGACCATTCTCGCAGTTGTTCCCCCTCAATTCGGTGATCTTGTCGGCGAAAGCACAGGAGACCTGACCGGTCATGAGGGCTTCTTCGATCACCCGCTCATGAGCGACCTCTTTCTCCTGCCCGGTGCAGGATACGTGGCCGTGATCGAGTACCCGGCATTTTCGAAAGGCGGGGTGGTTATCGGTGGGGTCGGGGCCGCATTCTCCCCCGAAAGACTGGTTGCACCATGCGCTGAATCTGCCCTCGCCGGTACGCCGTATTCTGCGATGGCTGCACAGGCCGGCGGAAGGATCCTGTACGACCCTGACCCTGAAGAGGTCGGAAAGGAGACATTTGACGAGTCGCTTTACGCCGAATTCCCGGAGATACTGGATTTTGCCCGCCAGTACGCGGAAAAGAGATCCGGGTATGCGACCTACTCGTTCTATGATACGGGCTTT
>LKUF01000468.1 GCA_001412335.1 Methanolinea sp. SDB | reverse complement strand
GACTGGATTGATATGCATTCCGCGGTTATCATAGGTGGAGAGGAGAGCAGGATATGGAGGAGTGGCGATAATGTCAAAGGAATCATCACCCCGAGAGGGTATCACCGGAAATACGTATATTGACCTTGGAGCGACCACGGGCGAGGCATACGGGATATCGGAACGGAGCAGGTCGCTTGCACGCAAGGTGATTGGAGATGCAGGATACGAGGACCGCATCAGGCAGAGATGCTCGATAGCAGTCGGGGACTTCTCGATGGCTGGCCTCATCAGGTTCCGGCATGACCCGGTGGCTTCGGGGCTTGAAGCGCTTGCGAGGAGTGCCCTGGTCATCGCCGATATCTGGATGGTGCAGGTCGGCATCCAGAAGGCCGGCCACGACAGCCCGGTCCTGTGTGCGCTTGACTACGGGTCCGATATCGCGAAAGCACGGGATATCACCAGGACAAGCGCGGGGATGATCGCACTCGCCGACAGGATCGACGGATCGATAGTGGTCATCGGCAACGCGCCATCGGCGCTGCTTGCAGTCTGCGGGATGATCCGGGAGGGAAAAAGACCTGCTCTCGTCATCGGTTCGGCGGTCGGTTTCGTGAATGCCGCCGAGTCCAAGGAGGAACTCGTGGCACTCGACGTGCCGTCGATATCTGTTGAAGGGACACGGGGCGGGACGCCGGTGGCGGTCGCGGCCTTAAATGAGATCATCACCATTTACTCGGAACTCCAGGGACGTGAACCAGGAAGTCATTGACCCGGTCTCCGGGTTCAGGTACCCGGGGGAATGGGTCCGGCGCTGCGGAAGCCAGCAGGAAATCGGACTGGTCCGATCCGGTCTCGCAGTGCTGACATCGTCAGGTGCCGTGAGAAGGAGGGGCTATACGACCGGAACCACGACCGCCGCAGCCTGCAAGGCAGCGGTGCTATCGCTCTCTTCTCCGGTATCGGCCGTCGACATTACCACACCATCAGGAATCACTGTCACGGTCCCGGTTGAATCATCGGGTGGACGGGCGATTGCCA
>LKUF01000467.1 GCA_001412335.1 Methanolinea sp. SDB | reverse complement strand
GATTCACAGTCAAAATTTGAGCAATTGGGTATGGGTTATGTGAGGACGCCCCGGGGGGCGAATACCATGACTGAATTCGGATGCAGGTTACACCTTCAATTCTGTCTCCCCACAAAACAACGAGGGGGCCTTTGTGTGGGAGTCATCCCTTCCAAAACACCGGTTTTTCCTGATTCCTGTGAAAGATGTTTGGATGCCGGCATGCTCTTCATTCTTTTTTGAAAAAGCGATACGGTTATTTACGTCCCGGAGCGTTTGATCTTACTAGTCCGCTGGTGGAATGGTGCTCGAATATCTCATTGGTCTTCTCCTCGGGGTCATAATAGGAATCATAGCCGCCCTGATAGGTGTTGGGGGGGGTTTTCTCTATGTCCCCTGCCTGATATACATCTGTGGCCTGGAACCTCGTATCGCGATCGGCACCAGTCTATCAATCATCCTCTTCACCACGTTATCGGGAAGTATCGCATATCTTCGCCAGAAGAGAATCTTCTTTCGGAGCGCACTCTGCCTGATTGTCCCAAGCATGATCTTCTCCGTGCTTGGTGCATGGTCGACAATATATATCAGTGACCGGCTGCTTGCGATAATCTTCTCCCTTGTTCTCCTGGTAATTGGGATCAAGATGATCGTCCCGACGCTTCCGATCGTATCACCGATCACGCATGGACCATATCATGATGAGTCTCTCCGGGACTTCTCATCCATGGACGTGAAAAATCGCCTCTACTATATCCATACATCGACCTGGGGTGCAATCGCCGGGTTCATGAGCGGACTGACAGGGATCGGCGGCGGAATAATCAACGTCCCTGCCCTGGTAATCGGTGGGATGCCCATTCATTTCGCCATTGCCACTTCGACCGCAGTAATCCTCTTCACCTCCTTGTCTGCAACATTCACGCACATGAGGCTTGGCAACATATCCCTGCCTCATTTCGCAGTCTTTTCGGCAGGTTCTATTGTCGGGGCCCAGATTGGTGCGAGGATCGCGCCCGGGGTCAACTCCGATAAACTGAAGACCGCAATCGGCATTCTTCTTCTCCTTACATCTATTTCGGTTCTCCTGCAGAATTCCGGACTGATACCCTGACACCTGGAAACAGGAGTGTTGACTGCACAGACATCTCTCTGTGGCATCGACTGCTCCCGGAGCAGGAGGAGCCCTGGATTTTATAGTCTATGGCAACAACCACTACCCGGGATGGATCATGGCCGGCTTTGCGGTGCGGATACCACGGACGACATGCAGGCTTTTTGGTGGAATCAAGGCCACGAGCACGTTGAAAAACACGGCAATACTCGTTCATGGCCCAAAGGGTTGCGTCTACCATATCAACTATATACTGGGAATGAGAGGGGACCGCCCGCCTGAAATTTTTTCCACCTGCCTTGAAGAGGACGATGTCATCTTCGGCGCCGAAGAACGACTCGAAAACGCGATCAATGAACTTGATGCAGCGCTCTCTCCGGATCTCATCATCGTCTTCTCCTGCTGCGCAAGCAGCATAATCGGAGAGGATGTTGCAGGTGCAGTACATGCTTCAAATGCCCGGGCACGGGTGATCGGAATCGATACCGGGGGATTCGAGGGTGACCACATATCAGGATGTGCTGAGACGTTGAGCCGGCTGGCAACCGAACTCTCAACGCCTGGTTTGACGAAAAAACCCTTCGCGGTCAACATAATCGGAATGCTCAGGGCCGGCCCCGATCTCCAGGAACTCAAGTCCATTCTTGCCAATGCTCAAATCGAGGTCAATGCAGTGCTGGCTGCCGATGCACGGGTTGCTGACCTTGAAAATCTTGGACGGGCAGCACTGAATCTCGTGGTCTGCGAGGTGACGGGAAAGAACGCAGCCGAGGCTCTTGAACAAAGATTCGGCACACCATACATTGTCCCCGGACTTCCCATAGGACCCGGGCCTACAAGAGAATTTCTGGAAGAGGTCACGCGAGAGCTTGGTGTTCCATGGACGCCGGACCCGGAATCATCCTCCAACTTACCAGTGCAGCATTCCCGTTCCGACTGGAAGATCGCCGTCGTGAGCGGCCCCACCCGTGCAGTGTCCATGACACGCTTCCTTGCAGGAATTGGAATCGAGCCTGCAATGGTGGTCATCGATATCGACTCCGGAAACGTGGACCGGATCAGGGCACTGGCCGGGGAGAGATGCCGGATACTGGTCTCTCCGGAACAAAACGAGATACGGGAGGCTCTCGCTGACTGCAGAATAGACATTCTTATCGGGGGAATGATGGAGCTTCCACTCTGCACCGGGACGGGAATCCGTCACATAGATATGATGCATGGGAGCCAGAAGACTCTCGGCGAGGCAGGAACGAGGAACCTGCTCTCCATACTGGCAGAAGAAAGAGATGAATAATTCCCGGACATTTTTTTAAACCGGGGTATGCCTTCACTGGAAGGAACACATGATGAAAACTCCCGGGATCCTGTGGATCTTGTTACACCGGCTCTCTTAAAAGACGAAAATAATTCATGGAGAGATCCGGGACTGCAATGATCAGTTTTCTGCTAA
>LKUF01000466.1 GCA_001412335.1 Methanolinea sp. SDB | reverse complement strand
ATGGTGGAGATGCTCGAGATGGCCAACATCCTGAATAATGTCGCTGAAAGAAGCCTCGTCATCCTGGATGAGATCGGCCGTGGCACGAGCACGCTGGACGGGTTCTGCATCGCCAGGTCTGTGCTTGATTTTCTTCACGGTAAAGGGGGATCGGGCCCAAGAACCCTCTTTGCCACGCACTTCCATGAGCTGGTCTCCGCAGAGGCCGAATTAAAGAGGGTAAGGAATTTTCACTTCGCGGTCCGGGACACCGGGGATGACGTGATATTCCTGCGAAAACTCATTCCCGGCGCAACCGACAAGAGTTATGGGATTCACGTTGCGTCGCTTGCCGGGGTTCCGAAAAAAGTGGTATCCAGGGCTGCAGAACTGCTCGAAGAGGTGGCCAGGAATGATCCGGGGACAGGCGGAAACGTGAAGAGGTACACCCAGATGCTCCTCGTTGACAGCGGGACGATGGGACCCGATCCGCTTGCAGAAAAGATAAAAGAGATCGATCCCGATTCCCTCACTCCCCGCCAGGCGCTCTCTCTCATCTACGAACTCAGGAAACACGTGAAGGATGGGGGATGAAAGAAGATGACCGGGCCGGGTAACGTAATCAGGGTCCTTGATCCCACCACCGCAAACCAGATTGCCGCCGGCGAGGTCGTGGAGAGGCCTGCATCGGTTGTAAAGGAACTGGTCGAGAATTCAATCGACTCCGGGGCCGGAAGGATAGAGGTGGAGATCACATCCACAAAGGATGCGATCAGCAGGATACGCGTCACAGATGACGGGTGTGGGATCTCTCCTGCCGATGCGGACCTGGTCTTTACCCGTCATTCGACAAGCAAGATCGAACGTATCGAGGATCTCACCAGGTGCGCGACTCTCGGTTTCCGCGGGGAAGCGCTGGCAAGCATCGCATCGGTCTCCCGCATGACCATCATTTCCAGGCAACGCGGGTCGGCATATCCGACAGGGACTCTGATCGTGTGTGCGGGCGGCGAGATCATCGAGAAGAGGGAGGCGGGCTCGCCTGACGGGACGACCGTGACCGTTGAAGATATCTTTTTCAATACACCGGTCAGGAAAAAATTCCAGAGATCGCTAAAGGCGGAGATAGGATACATCACCTCGGTCATGGAGCGAATCGTCCTCTCCTGGCCGCACCTGTCGTTCAGGTTCGTCCACAACGGACGGGAGAAGTTTGCAACATCCCGCGGAGGAGATCTCCGTTCTGCCATTGCGGCACTTTTCGGGACCGAGTATGCACGGAGCCTGATCGAGGTCGGGGGAGAGGGTGAACTGGTCCGTGTGGGGGGATATATCTCCCGGCCCTCGCTCTCCCGCCAGAGTGCCTACCAGGTCTTCCTGTCGGTCAACTCGAGGGTCGTATATTCAAAAAGCCTGATTGAGGCGGTAAGGGAGGGCTATGGGACTCTTCTGCCGGCAGATCGGTTTCCCGTCGTATTTCTTGACATCACCCTCCGAAGGGATCTTGTTGATGTGAATGTCCATCCTGCGAAGAGGCAGATCCGTATAAGCCGCGAGGAGGAGGTCAGGGCCGATGTAAAAAAGATTATCCACGAGGCGCTTCGCGGGCATGATCTCGTTCCCGGAAGACGAGAGGACCTGGTTCCTGATCATCTTCCTTCAGCCAGGTATGGCCCCCCAGCCGTCGAGACCGCAGTGATACGTGAACCGACCCTCGCCGAGTTGCAGGTGACGGAACGCCGGCTTAGGCAGACCTCCCTTTTTCCGGATGGAAGAGTGGACCGTCCCCCAATCCCGAGGATGCAGGTGATCGGGCAGCTCGGCGATATGTACATCCTGGCTTTCACAGCCGATCAGGATCTCGTGATACTTGATCAGCATGCAGCCCACGAGAGGATCCTGTACGACCAGATCAGGGAGAAGAGAGGCCGGACGGTCTCACAGGAACTGATATCACCTGTCACTATCCACCTCTCACCCGGAGAATCCGAGTTTCTGCGGGAAAAGATTGATATCCTTTCGGACGAGGGCTTTTCAATCGAAGAGTTCGGAGACGGGGCATTCCTGGTACGTGCGGTGCCGGTCTTTCTGGGAAGGTGCGAGGATCCGTCTGATGTGAGGGAGATGCTCTCGGGAATCCTTGACGAGGGAGTCAGGACGGAGGTAGATGCACGGGAGAAGATCAGGCGGCTGGTTGCATGCAGGGGAGCCATCAAGGCCGGTACGGTCTGCACCGGTGACCAGTGTTCCCGGCTTGTTTCACAACTGATGGCGACACGGGACCCCTGGACGTGCCCGCACGGGCGGCCGACAATGATCGTATTTCCAAAAAAGAAGATTGACACGCTGTTTAAGCGGCTGTAATCCCATCCGGTCCGAAAGGGGAGAAGCATTTTATTATATGATGCACAGCTCTTACATACGCATGAATTCTATCTCCGTTCCGTGGACATGGAGGTTTATATGAGTAAAGTCCTGATAAAAGCAGCACTGGGCCTTCTGATCGCCGTCCTCCTCGTCTCCATCCCCTGTACCGCGATAGACGACTCGTTCTTCAACCGGTACATCACCACGAACACCTTTGTTTCAGGGGACGCAGTGGTGAACGAGACAACGTCCATACGCTGGACATCAATCTCTGGTGGGGCTGAGGAAAAGTTGGAATGGACCAGTATCTCGATCCGCGAGGGTCCGTTGTCCGAGAGCTGGACCACGAACCTCGCTGTCGGGTCGGGCGAGGAGAGGATCAACTGGTTCTTCCAGAGGACGGGACCCATTGGGACAGTCTCTTTAAGAGATATCCTGGCCCAATATCACTGATTTTTTCGCATTCGGTATACCTTTTCAACGTAGCGTTCCATATCGAATTTCCGGGAGAGACCCCGGTCATTCATGTACCGAACCTTTCCAAAGACCCCGCGTTCCTTCCATGGGCGGTCATGTTTCCCGAAACACCAGGCGACTCCTGCATAGCCGTTTGGATCCCGGCCGTCAAGTTCGTACCGGTCGTTCAAATACATTGCGGTGTTGTATGCTGATTCCGGGTCGGCAGACCATTCAAGGATCTTCTTTCCCCAGTACATCCTCATGTACCCATGCATCTTTCCCCTGATCCGCATCTCCTCCTGGGCGGCATTCCAGAACGAGTCGTGTGTCCGGGCGCTCTCCAGTTCCTGCAGAGAGTACACATGCTCCCTTCTGTCTTTGGCGTGGCTCTCAAGTGTCTTTCTGCACCAGTCGGGAAGACCGGAATACGAGTCGTACTGCGGGTTATACCAGACGAAGTTGATCGCAAGTTCCCTCCTCACCACGAGCTCCTCGAGGTATGCATCTTTTCCCCCGCTCCCGGTTGCCGATACCATGAGTGCTATCCTGAGAGGAGATATCTGGCCAAAATGCAGGTACGGACTCATGTTGGAGAGACAATCAAGGGTTGGGTCGTTCCTCTCTTCAGGGAACGAATCGAGCCGGGTGTCGATGAATCTCGTAAGTCGTGAGATTGCCCGGGCTGTCCCGCCGGAAAAGCCGTCGACGGGCCCGATCGCGGTATCGATATCCAGGAGGGCACGAATCTGTTCGATATCGCCCGGTACAAGGCTCTCCAGTTCAAGATGCGTGGATCGCTTTTTTGGATCTGGTATCTGAAGATCGACGAGAAAACGCCCGAGGGCCCGGAGAATTTTGGGCCTGAAGGTTGCTGCCGAGTACTCTTCGTGAGGCGATGCCGTCATGACCGGGACGATGGCATTCGATTCAACCCTGATGAAGGGGCAGCGGAGCGTTTCCCGTGCACGCACCACCCATTCACGGTGCTGGCGGAGATAGCCGGTGTCCACCACGACGAGGGCGGCCTCCTTTGAGAGTTCCAGAAGACCATCGACCGGGTCTCCCGAACGGATGACCAGTTTTATTCCGAGCGTATCGAGGGATTCAGCTGCCTCTCTCAATCCTTCGAGCATGAAGTGGTAATGGCGCCATACCGCTCCCGGGTATGATGGGGCGAGACCGAAGAATGCAAGGACCGGGATGCCGAGCCTGTTTGCTTCCTGGACGGCGTATGCCAGGGCATGGTTTGCGTCGACACGGTGGG
>LKUF01000465.1 GCA_001412335.1 Methanolinea sp. SDB | reverse complement strand
ATCCTGCGTCAGAGGATTGATGGATAGGAAAAAAATGACTAATCCGGGAGAAAAAGGAGATATGTATTTTAAGACAAGACCCTAACAGAAAAATATGGCCCTCCGATCGATCAATCTCCCTGGAATAGGTACGAAATACGAACTTGAAACCGAAAAAAAGGATATTGTAGCCGTTTTCTTCCTGAAAAACGGGAATATACAGATGTATACTCTCCCGCACGACTCTGCCGACCCCAGTGTTGCAGAACTGACATCTGCAGAGGCAAGAAGGCTCGGGACAATTCTTGCAGGGGCCATCATGGAAGCAGACAGGGAGAGCGTTGAGATTGCGTTCTCTGCCCTATCAGATCTCCGCATAAGCATTCATACATACACCATCGGGAGACGTATGGCCAACAAAAGCCTGGAGGAACTCCAGATCAGGGCCAGGACCGGTGTCACGATAATTGCCGTCTCGCGAGGCGAGAAGAATGTCATCAACCCCCCTCCATCTTTTGTGTTCCATGAAGGGGATACGCTGGTTGCAATTGGTGAGACAGACCAGCTCAAAACATTCGAGCGTGAAATCATGGTGGATTAATGGAAGGGATAGTCCTCGCGCTATTCGTCTGCCTGATACTCGCCCTCTTCACGAAGCGATTCGCGCTGCCCAGCATACCATTCTATATCATCGCAGGTCTCCTGCTCGGAGAGAGCGGCCTACAGCTGGTAGTAGCCGACGAGATCTCCAGGTTTTTGACCGATCTCGGGTTGCTGTTCCTGCTCTTTTTCATGGGGCTGGAGATCAAGCCCGGCCGGATCTGGCGTAACCAGTCTGCGTTTGTGTCGAGCGGGTTGATTGACCTCCATATCAACATGATCCTCGGCTTTCTCGTTGCATATGTACTTGGATTCTCGTTGTTTGATTCGGTCATCATCGCGGTTGCATTTTACATAAGCAGCACCGCCATGGCCGTCACCTCACTGATCGAGAATCACAAGCTGCTCCTTCGTGAATCAGAGACGGTTGTCTGGCTGATGATCTTCGAGGACATCGTGCTCATCATCTTCCTTGCATTCATGGGAAATTCCGGCGGCCATCCGCTTCTCATAGTCGTCAAGATATGCATACTCCTCGGAGCAATCATCGCGATCACACATTTCGGGAGGCACTACCTGATATCAATACTCAAGCGGGAGGATGAACTGCCCGTATTGCTCACATTCTCGGCGGTCCTCGGGATTGCGGCCCTCTCAAACACGATAGGCATCCCGGAATCCTTCATGGTGATCGCATTCGGGACAATCCTTGGCACCATCGACCCAATCGCCTTCGAGATCCATTCGAGGCCGTTCAAGGACGTCTTCCTTGTCGTATTCTTTGTATTTTTTGGCATCACCGTGAACCTCTGCTCAGGAGGGATCTCGCTCTTCGCCATCATCGCCATCAGTCTCCTTGCGATCCTCTCCAAGTTCCTGTCAGGTATGGCGATTGGGAGATATATCCACAAAAATAACCATTCAGGAATCGAGATCTGGTCAAACACAGCCAGCCGCGGGGAATTTTCCATTGCCATTGCAGCCATCTACGGATCGGCCGCAGTCTCAGGCACCATCGCGACAATGGTGATAATAACCTCGATAATCGGTGCCTTCGCTGCAAAATTCAGTGGAAGGATCCAGAAAAAGGTAGGTTCTTTGGGGAAACCGGGGTGTCCGGTGCCAGGAACCATGGAGACGGCGGATTCGGGGCGAAAGGACGATTGACCGCCCGCCGTGCTCTCCCTGAAATCTCTTAATATGGCTCTTTTCTCCCTGGTGTGGGTTGGATTGATGAACCGGATACATTTTGTGGGGG
>LKUF01000464.1 GCA_001412335.1 Methanolinea sp. SDB | reverse complement strand
GACGCCCCGGCGGCGGTTGTGGGTGACTGAATTGGTATGTAGATACCAATTCGATTCGGTCTCCCCACACAAAAAGCAAGGAGGCAAAAAAATGATGAACCGGATACATCGTATGTTATTGTTCGCCCGTATATCTCCACATGCGATGCACTCTGTCGCCCCCGAAGGACACCCCGGCGGCGGTCCGGTGACTGGATCTTTTTGCAGATGAAAAACTCCGGTTCGGTCTTCCCATACGAAACACCGAAGAGGAGGAGAAGATCTCACGCGGGATAGCCGTTCTCTTACAGCAGCTTCGTCTCGCTCGTCGGCCTCGGGACCTTGACGACAAGCACCCGGAAGGCAACATCGCTCTCGTTTATCCAGCGGTGGGGGATCTTTGCCGGGCTCTCGACCAGGTGGTCGGGTCCGACCGTCTCGCGTTCGTCTCCTATCTCGATGATACCGCTTCCTTCGAGAACATAGAAGAATACGTCTACGGGAGTGATATGCTTCTTGAGGGCTTCTCCCGGCTGCAGCGTAATCACGATTGCGGTCGCATTCTCCGTGTCATAGACTTTTCGGGCATCCACGTGATGCGGGTTTGGGCTGACTGGCAGATCCAAAATTCTGACGATCTTCATGATAACACCATACCTCTCTCTCAACGAGTATTAAACTGATGTAACTGATATAGTAACAACAATGGACAATCTGATCCAAAATCTAACACGTCTTGGGCTCAAGGAATACGAATCGCGGGTCTATGCCGCCCTTGTCGGTATCGGGGAGGGAAACGCCCGCCAGATCCATGAAGCGAGCGGCGTTCCACGCCCGCGGGTCTACGATATTGCGGAGGGGCTTGCAAAGATGGGTTTTGTTTCGGTGAGAAGAGGCACCCCGCACCTCTATGTGCCCGTCGAACCCGCGGTTATCGTCCATCAGTTGAAAAGCGGGACAGAGCAGGCGGCTGTCGATGCTATCCGGGAACTTGAGTCGCTTTCGCTGGATGCCAGGACAAAGCACTCGCCGATCTGGTACGTTCAGGGTGATTGGAGTATCCAGAGACATGTCGGGTCTCTCGTCGCCGGTATTCAGAAAGATATGGCGGTCGTCTGCATGGATTACACCCGGATCGGTGAGTTTTCACGTTTGATTGTTGATGCATCGGCAGATCATCCTGTGAGCATAGTTCTCCCGAATGGCAAACGAGGTATTGCCCGAATGCTCGGCAGCGCTTCACTGCATGTACCCACCTCATTCTGCGATTTCTTTCAGGAGAACATCTTTCAAAAGATATTCCAGGGCCCGATAACCATGGACGGTTCTTCATTTATGCTCGAGTATCTCTTCCTTGCAGATGATCGGGTCTGCATTATCATATACTCCCAGAACGGCGTGCGCAGCGCAGTGATTATTACGCTCCCGTTCATTGCCTGCGTCCAGCGCCAGTACGTGAACAAGATGATCGCCCACTCGGAACGAATTGTTGTGTCGCCTGAAAAAGAAAAAGTTTGATCTATGTATGGACCTCTTCTACCGGGATGTAGGGGGCAAACGCAAGGACATCTTTCTTTATTGCGTCAAGACCAACCCGCTCGACAAACCGGGCTGTCCGTTCCCGTGGTTTGCCGTTCTTCCGGTAATATTCGAGCAGGCGCCTGACGAGATCTTTTGCGTCGGCGGCAGTGAGATTTTTTGCCATCACATCGCCGATTCGGGGGCGGCCGCCCGAGTTGCCACCAAAAATGACGGTCCAGCCCCTGGTATTGCCCATCACGCCGACATCGCGGAGATAGCTCTCACCGCAGCACCTCGGGCAGCCGGACACTCCTATCTTGAGTTTGGCGGGAAGATTCATGTCCTGGAACATCTCCTCGAGTTCGAGGCCGAGGGTGAGCGAGTCCTGGTTGCCATACCTGCAGACGGCAGTGCCTGGGCATGCCTGGACATAGTGCACGCATGGAGCGGTTGCCTCCCCCACCGTCATGCCGAGTTCGTTCCAGATCTTTTCGATGTCCTCTTTTTTCATGCCGACCAGCACCATGCGCTGGCCTGAAGTCATCTTGATGATCGGGATCCTGTAGCGGCGGACCACTGCGATGATGCTCTCGAGATCTTCGGGGCTGACGATGCCTGCCGGAGTCCGGGGAACGATTGCATAGGTCTCACCATCACGCTGGCGAATTGCGCCTCGTGGTTCATCTTCCATAACCTGTCACCTCTTTTGCGGCAGTGATTGAGCCGCAGAATAGTATCAGGTATATGCCAGAAGGGAAAAGAGTGTTGTAACTCCCAGGGTAACAGTGACATCAAGGACCACGGGTCGGGGGATCAGAGTCCGGGGGCCCATTCTCTAAAAACACCAGTCCTTTCGGTCAAGGAAAATATCCGGCGAGAACCTGGGGTGACAGGTGATGGCTGGTGATAAATAATAAACCGAACAATCGTTGAAAAGTGCTGCTATGGGGATTCGAACCCCAGTCGTGGGAGTGAGAGTCCCACATGATTGGCCGGACTACACTATAGCAGCAAACTGCTCTACAAAATGGGCATTGTAGTTACTTAAACCTATTTGATTTATCCCGTTCACGGCGGAAAAGGCGCTTCCGGACCGCTGGAATTGAGTGTATGAACGCTGGAAAAATACCCGCAACCCACAACTATATCCCGCATATCCGGCCATAAATATAGGAAAGGGAAATGGCCGGCCTTGAAGAGCAGATAAAGGAACTGGAAGACGAGCTCCAGCGGACGCCCTACAACAAGGCCACATCCAAGCATATCGGCCGGGTTAAGGCAAAGATAGCAAAGTTACGAGACGAAGCGGTCAACAGGGCGATGAGGTCCGCCGGGGGCGGGGAAGGGTATTCTGTCAGGAAGTCGGGTGACGCCACGGTGGTGCTCGTCGGGTTCCCCTCAACCGGAAAGAGCACGCTTCTGAACCGGATGACCGGCACGGCAAGCGAGGTGGGGGCATACGCGTTCACCACCCTTACTGTCGTCCCCGGCGCGATGGAATACAAGGGTGCCAGGATCCAGATTCTCGATATCCCGGGCCTGATTGCCGGTGCAGCCATCGGGAAGGGACGGGGAAAAGAGGTCATCGGGGTGGTGAGGAGCGCCGATATGATCGTGATCCTTGTCGATGTCTTCAATGCAAGCCACGTCGATGTCCTGATGAAGGAGCTCTACGATGCCGGGATCCGCATCAACCAGCCGCGCCCCGATATCACCATCAAGAGGACGTCCCACGGTGGTATCCGCCTGAATGCCGTGGGGACGCTCGACCTCGAGATCGACGAGATCAGGACCATCCTCTCTGAAAACAAGATCATGAATGCCGATATCCTGATCAGGGGCGGGGCCTCCCAGGAGGATATCATCGATGCGATGTTTGGAAACAGGGTCTATATCCCGGCAATTGTCGTGGTCAACAAGGTCGACCTTGTGGACCCTTCCGCCAGGAAAGCGATAGATAATGATATCACGGAGCGGTTTGGGATAGATCCCATCATGATCTCGGCCCAAACCAAGTACAATATCGAGGCATTGAAAGAGGAGATATACCGGAGCCTGGGATTCATGCGGGTATATTTAAAGCCGCAGAGCGGCCAGGCGGATCTCGAGGAGCCGCTCATCGTCCGTACAAACAGCACTGTCGAGGATGTATGCCGGAAATTGCACCGGGATTTCGTGGACAGGTTCCGGTATGCCCGCGTCTGGGGTGATTCGGTCAAGCATCCCGGCCAGCGGGTGGGCCTTCCCCACCTGCTTCACGAGGGTGATCTGCTCACCATTATCATCGAACATTGATGCTGTTCCTGTGCATCCCTTGAACATAATCGCGATTTTTCAGGCCTCATTCCCGGGAATGAAAGATCTTTTGTATGGTGTCGAGGGGGGCGTCCGTCTTGAGGGCAGTTCCCGAGTAATGTGCCCTGCTGCCCAAAAATCCTTTATCCCGGAGTGATGATATGACCTCTTCCAGCGGTGGAGGAGAGACCCCCCACCTCTTTGCGAGCCGGTGGTACTCGTAATGGCTCGAGAGCGGGATCTCCTGCCTGCAGGTGGCGATAAGTTTCGCAAGTTCAGGGCCCTTCCCAAGCCGCAGGTCCCCGATAGCTGCGGACATCGAATCCAGGAGCTGCATGTCCTGTATCTCACCGGTCCAGAGTGGACCGATAGGGACCAGGGGGGTGCCGCATTCCCTGCACTGCCCGGAAACAGGAAGCAAGCCGGCCTGTTCCGTCCGGTAAGGACAGATCGGGCATTGCATCACGTATCCCATCCGGACCATCGATCGATCGGCTCGTTCCGCGCCGTAAAAGAGCCGAACATGGAGGCGTACGAAGTGTTCCCGTGCAAAACAGAAGAGCGGCTCGATGCCCCGGTCGTACTTTGCAATCTCCCGGACAAGGAACCCGAGCAGGACGCGAAGGCCTGTCTCGGCATGGTACTCGTTGTTCAGAGCCGAGGAGAAGTAGCGGCGCATGCCGGCCTTCTTATGGGCCCCGCAGAGGGGTGCGGTATCGGTTGCCGTCACCATCAGGTACCGTCCTGTTCCTCGTGCTGCTGAATCTATAAAGGGCGCCGGCGTTCCAAATGGGTCGATATCGACGGCGTCGAACTTCCGGGTTGATAAGAGGCAGTTGATATCGGCCTCGCAGATCTCGGGAGTTACACCGGCATGATCAGCGTTTCTCCGGATGAGGGCGACTGCTTCGGCGTTCCGGTCATTGATCGTCACCGGGATGCCGCACTCGTGTGCCATGCGAAGCCCCCGTGCACCTGTCGCTCCCATGGCGTCGAGGTAATTGGAGACGGGAAGGACGGACGCAAGGAGGATGGTTGCATCCCGGGATAACTCCATGCGCCGGTTGAAGAATATGCGTGCAGTCCCCGGAGGAAAAGCGCTCGAAGGATCCTGCACCGGAACGAAAAAGCGTGTTGTTCCTTCCGATACCTCGCAAAAATCCATAACGCCAGTATTGTGGAAGTTCACAAACCTTATACCTTCTCTTTGTCAATTGATATAGGCAGGGCGTGTGGCCTAGTCAGGATAGGGCGGTAGCCTCCTAAGCTATAGGTCGGGGGTTCAAATCCCTCCACGCCCGTTCTTTTCGGTTTTCCTGTTCTTCCCTGGATCTCCTACATGTTGATATTTACCGGCGCCAAATGGTAGACGGGAAAAAGTCTCCATGAAGATCCCCGGCATCGTGCGAATAGGAAGACCGGTAAACTCGTCTGTTGCCGGCGTAGCTGCCATCATCGGGTACCTCATGGCAACGGGCACCCTCGTTCCCGGGACACTGCTCCTCGCGGCCATCGTCTTTTTGGTCACCTCCGCCGGAAATGTTGTGAATGACTATTTCGATATCGAGACAGACCGGATAAACCGCCCGGAACGGCCGCTGCCCTCCGGTGATATAGGAGAACGGACCGCACGTGTACTGGCAACCGGGTTGTTTGCTTCCGGGATCCTACTGGCAGCCTTCACAAACATCCTCTGCCTGGTGATAGCCGTCTTCAATTCCGCCCTCCTGGCAGGATATGCGGCATGGCTGAAGAGGACACCCCTCATCGGCAATATCGCGGTCTCATACCTTTCAGGCTCAATCTTTCTCTTTGGCGGGGCATTTGCCGGTATAGAAGGACTCATCCGTGTTATTCCCGTTGCGGCAATAACGTTTCTTGCGATGCTGTCACGTGAGCTTCTCAAGGATGCCGAGGATGTGGAAGGAGATTCGGAGACAGGGGCATCCACGCTCCCGGTCCGTATCGGAGTGAAGAAGACCGCGTACATCGGTTTTTTCTGTCTCGCCGGAGCGGTGGCGGCAAGCATGGTCCCCTTTCTCTGGTGGGGACACTGGTATATCGCCGGGATACTCCCGATCGATTTAGCACTTCTTGCTGCCGGACTCCGCCCCCTGCGCTGCGATACCCCTGACTGCATACGCACGACAGGGGCGACCTCTCTCTTGAAGTACGCAATGTTTGCGTCGCTCGTGGTGTTCACGGCAGCTGCAGTCCTGCTCTAAAAAAAGCCTCCTCGCTGTTTTGTGCGGGGAGACTGAATCGAATTGT
>LKUF01000463.1 GCA_001412335.1 Methanolinea sp. SDB | reverse complement strand
CGTCCCACGATTATGCCGTCCACGATCCCGGCAATAGCGGACGGATCGCCACCCTGTGCTCCGACACCGGGGGAGTAGATCTTCATCCCCCCGATGATCCGGCGAAGCGCCCTGACCCGGTCCGGGCGTGTCGCAGGAGCGATGATGCCGTCGGCCCCGCACCCGGCTGCGATTCCGGCGATACGTTCCGCAACACCGCCATGGAAGAACTCAGGGGCTCCCGGATGGCTCATCTCGGCGACGACATAACACTCGCCGTCGTTTTCGTGTGCGCTCGCGACGCAGGCCTCCACGGCATCCCGGCCGGGAAATCCCTGGCATATGATGGCATCGAAACCGGCACGAAATACCTGGTCCGTGATGAGACGGTTGGTATTCGGGATATCGGCGACCTTGAAATCGGCGATCAGCGGGAGGCCGAACGCTGCCAGGTCTCCGGCAATACCGAGGCCCGCGGAGAGGACCAGGGGATAACCGAGCTTGATGGCGTCGATGTATTGTGCGCATTCACCGGCGATTGAGACGGCGCTCTCCCGGTCAGGCACATCAAGCGCAAGGATCAGTTCAGTCATGAATCAAGCCTCTCGAGAACGGAGGCGACGAGCATGGGGAGCGTGATGGTCGCGTCACCGTACACCGTCACCGTCTGCGCCTCCTCGCAGACCTTTCCCCAGGACCGTGCTTCGTCCAGGGTAGCCCCCGACAGCCCGCCGAGATCGGGCCGGTCGCCGGTCAGCTGCACCGCATAGTCAAACCCTTTCGGCGTGACGAGCATGCTCTGCAGGATGAAGTTCTTCGGGACTCCTCCCCCGACGATCAGGGCTCCCGCCTTTTCGGCGGCAAAACAGATGTCGATCAGCTCTTTCATGTCGAGGAACGCATCCACGGTCACGCGGGATGTCTGCGCAAAGAGCCAGTACTGCAGGCCGATCATGGAGTCTGCCACTGCCGGGCAGAATACAGGCACATCGTTTTTTGCTGCACAGGCGAGTATGCCACTGTCCAGATGTGTTCCGATCTCTCCAAGGAGTTGCATGATGGAGAGCGTCTCACCGGTATCAAGGGAGGAGAAGACGTTCTGCATGAACTCTTCGAACCGGATGAATGCGGAATTCGGCAGGAAGACGTCATAAATGCGGTTTATCTCGTCGTGCCGGAGCTCGACATCGGAACACGCGGCTGACCCGTGGTAGTGGCGGCATCCGATAGCCTCGATGATGTCATGGGTGAGGTTTGCGCCCGTCGAGACGAGGACGTCGATGTGCCCCTTCCCTATGAGATCGGAGACGATACCACCCATTCCGGCGGGGACCATGGCTCCTGCCAGGCCGAAGAACTTGACGGTCCCGCGGTCCTTTACCATCTTCTCGTAGATGTCGGCGCCGCGTGAGAGTGCGCCTCCATTGTAGGCCCC
>LKUF01000462.1 GCA_001412335.1 Methanolinea sp. SDB | reverse complement strand
TTCAACGTATCCCAGGCTGTCTGGGACGGTCCAACCATATCTTCAAGTTCAAGCGGTTCCGCAGAGACCCCGCATATGCACAGGAGTGCAAGCAATGCACCAAGAAATACCATTCTTGACATGATCGGGTATTGATACTGGGAATCCATATAGATTTCCATTGGAACGAATCAACCCTGGTGTTTGGGATGGTGATACATCTTCTGGCCCATTGCCGTAATCTTTTCTTATAAAACCCGGAAAAGAGACCATATCTTCAATCGAAAAGATCCCGAATAGTGGTTTTTGGGATTGTTATCGAAACCGGAAAGATCCAAACCTGCGTTCACAAAACACATCACCGGTGGAACGTGTCTGGAACAGTTCCGGATAATTCACATTTTTCTCGAGAGGGTGTAACAATCAGGGCGAAGGGTTCAATACCGGAAAAAAACTGAAACGGACAAAGAACAATGAAAACCTATTTCTTGCCCATGAAACCCGAGAAGAATCCCTTCTTTGCCTCAGGTGCACGCGACCCCTCGGCTTCCAGGATCTTTTCGTACATCTCCCTGACTGCCGGATCGATCTGTTTGGGAATGGCGATCCTGACCCTGACCAGGAGATCTCCGGGTTTGCCTCTCCTTCTCACGCCTTCACCCGGGACCTTCAAGGCGGTATTGTGCTGGATACCGGCAGGGATATTCAGCTCGACCGTCCGTTTCTCGATGGTCTCGACATCCGCAACAGAGCCGACGACAGCCTGGGCGGGTGTTATCTCTACGAATGTCTCCAGGTCGTCGCCCTTCCGGGTGAATTTTTCATGCGACCGAACATAGACCTCGATGAAGAGATCGCCGTTTGGAGCCCCATAATCACCTGCTTCACCGTATCCTTCCATCCGGAGACGCATTCCCGTCTCCACGCCGGCAGGAATATGCACCGAGACGGTCCGCCTGACTTGGGTGTGGCCGGATCCCCTGCACGAAGGGCAGCGCTTCTCAGGGATCTTTCCCCGGCCACCGCACTCGCTGCAGGTGCTCATGCGCACGAACTGGCCGAAGATGGTCTGGCTCATCTGCCGCATCTGGCCAGTTCCACCGCACTTTTGACAGTTGACGAGTTTCTTGGTCTCGCTGCCGGTACCGTCACAGGACGGGCATGCCTCGGTATGCGTAAGCTCGATATCACGGTCGGTGCCAAAGACCGCATCCTCCAGCGAGATCTGGACCTTCATCAGGAGGTCGTTTCCAGCCTGTGGGCCGCTGTACCCCCTGCTTCCGAAGCCTCCCCCGAAAAAGTCGAAGATGTCTCCGAATCCACTGAAATCGGCGTGGAAACCGCCTCCGCCAAATCCCCCGCCACCGGTATAGGATCCCCGGGACGCGTTCGTGAAGGTGTCGTGGCCGAGCTGGTCGTACTGCGACCTCTTCTGTGGGTCAGAGAGGACACTGTATGCCTCGTTTATCTTCTTGAAACGCTCGTCAGCACCCTCTTCCTTGCAGACATCAGGATGGCATTTCCTGGCCAGGTTGCGGTAGGCCTTCTTGATCTCCTTTTCATCCGCGTTCTTCGGTATTCCGAGGATCTCGTAGTAGTCTCCCGCCGCCATGACTTCACTCGTCTTTTACCTTGAAGTCTGCGTCCACTACCGTGTCGTCCTCGGGGGGTGCTTCTCCCCCACCCGGTGCTGCTTCCTCCCCGCCGGCCTTCCCGGCCTGGGCTTTCTGGTAGAGCTTCGTGGTAATGGAATAGACGGCCTCTGTCAGTGCCTCCACTTCCTTCTTGATATCTTCGGTGTTGTCAGAATCAAGCGCCTTGCGGAGATCTCCGATGTGCTGCTCGACCTTCTCCCTGTCGGCCACCTCGATCTGGTCAGTGCTCTCTTTTAACATCTTTTCGGCGGAGAAGATAGCGGTGTCGGCCATGTTGCGAAGCTCGATCTCTTCCCGCTTCTGCTTGTCATCTTCCTCGAACTTTCTCGCGTTCTCGACCATCTGGTTGATCTCGTCCTCGGAGAGCTTCTTATCGCCCTTTATCGTGATGGCCTGCTCGTTGCCGGTTCCAAGGTCCTTTGCAGAGACATGGATGATGCCGTTTGCATCGATATCGAAGGTGACCTCGATCTGGGGAATTCCCCTCGGGGCCGGGGGAATGCCGGTCAGCTGGAACCGTCCCAGGGTGAAGTTGTCCTTGGCAAGCGCCCGCTCTCCCTGCACGACATGGATCTCGACACTTGTCTGGCTGTCGGCAGCGGTGCTGAAGATCTGGCTCTTCCTGGTGGGGATGGTGGTGTTCCGCTCGATCAGCTTTGTTGCGATACCGCCGAGGGTCTCGATTCCGAGGGTGAGCGGAGTCACGTCCAGGAGCACGATATCCTTTGCTTCACCTGAAAGGACCGCCCCCTGTATGGCAGCACCAAGCGCCACGCATTCGTCGGGATTGATGCCCTTGTCGGGTTCCTTGTGAAGGATCTTCTTGACCGTCTCCCTGACAAGCGGCACACGGGTCGATCCGCCCACCAGGAGGACGTGGTCTATCTGATCGGGTGTGAGTTTTGCATCGGTGAGCGCCTGCTTGACCGGGTTGACCGTCGATTCCACCAGGTCTCCGATGAGCTGTTCGAGCTTTGCACGGGAGAGATCGATGTCGAGGAACTTGGGCCCGCTTGCATCGGTCGTGATGTACGGGAGGTTGATGTTCGTCTTCATCTTCTGGGAGAGCTCGATCTTTGCATTCTCGGCTGCGTCCCTCAACCGTTGCGTGGCGATCGGGTCCTTCCGGAGATCGATCCCCTCCTTCTTCCGGAACTCCTCGACCAGGTAGTCCATGACACGCTTATCGAAATCGTCTCCTCCCAGGAGGTTGTTACCCGACGTGGACTTCACTTCGAATACGCCGTCTCCCAGCGTGAGAATGGAGACATCGAAGGTCCCCCCACCGAGATCGTAGACGAGGACCGTGGCATCTGCCTCCTTGTCGATACCATAGGCAAGCGCACTCGCGGTCGGCTCGTTGATGATCCGCAGCACCTCGAGACCTGCGATCTGGCCTGCATCCTTGGTTGCCTGCCTCTGGGCATCGTTGAAATAGGCCGGAACCGTGATGACAGCCTTCGATATCTTCTCGCCAAGATACTCCTCTGCATCCAGCTTCATCTTCTGGAGGATCATGGCCGAGATCTCCTGCGGAGTATAGGACTGATCGTCGATCTTCTTCTTCTCGGTCGATCCCATCTTTCTCTTTATGGACTGGACCGTCCGTTCGGGGTTCGTTATCGACTGTCTCTTTGCAAGACTCCCCACCAGGCGCTCGCCGTCTTTTGTAAATGCCACCACAGAGGGTGTTGTCCGCTGTCCCTCTGCATTGGGAATCACGATGGGTTTTCCCGCCTCCATGATTGCCATGCAGGAAAACGTGGTCCCCAGGTCTATACCAAGAATCTTCTCTTTTGCCATTTTCACTCACTCTCACGTATATTGTCAGTCTTTTTTCCTTTCGAAACAGCAACCCGTGCACACCGGATTATCTTTTCGTTCATGCAGTATCCTGCACAGATCTCATCGATAATTATCCCTTCCTCGTTATCAGAGGGAACAGCGGCTATCGCCTCGTGCTCTGACGGGTCAAAGACCCTTCCCACGGATTCGAGTCTTTGGATACCATGGCGGGCCAGGATCGTTTCAAACAGCTTGCTGATCTGCTCAAGTCCTTCCCGTGCAGAAGAGTCCTCTGCTCCGAGAGCCCGTTCGAAATTGTCGACCACCTCGAGCAGGTCTACAGCGAATTCTTCAATTGCACGGGTTATCCGGGACTCCGTCTCCCGCGTCACCCTCCTCTTGTAATTCTCAAAATCAGCTGCCAGCCGAAGGAATCGATTGTTGAGCTCTTCGTATTTTCTCTGCAATTCTTCCGGATCAGGGGAGGACTCTTCCAATTTTACCCCTGATAATTCGTTTTTTTCTTCATCAGGGCCACAAGAAGCCTCCTCTGTTGGTTGAGCCATACGATGATCAGTTATCTATTGCATTGTGGTTCTATATAAAACTATTTATTTTGTAAACGGCAGGGGAATCGTTCATTCGCAAATCCGGTTCTGCAAAACGAAAATCCGGGGATAATTATCTCCGTTTTGGGATCCGGATCTTTCGTTCCGCTGCAAGCTCGCGCATCTTCGGGGGAAGAGCCTCCCAGCGCCACAACCCACAGGTAAGATACCGGTCATCACTCCTGTCCGGGAACCATTCCCGCAAAAATTTCATCCACTTTTTGTGCAGATCGGGGTGGAGCTCCTTTACCCGCCGGAACTCGCTCTCCAGCATCGCCGGACACATCCAGCACCCAACCCGTTCAAAACCCAGGTCATAGAGTGGGTTGTATGGAAGCTTCCTCCACCATATATAGAGAAAGACCTCTAAAGCCCTCCAGTTCCTGATCGGGGAAATATTCACCTGTTGCGGGTTGAAGGGGTTTTTGCTCACCGCCGGAAGACCGGCTCGTACAAAGGATTCGTACCACCTGTTTCCCTGAACGGTGACGCATTCCCCGGTCCCTGAAATCCAGTCCTTCACCGGCTGGAGTTTCAGGTGTTCGCAGCACCAGCGGTTGTCCTTTGCGGGGGGGCCGGCCTCTTTTGCCTTCTCCCAGAAATCCCTGCCATGCAGCCGGATGGGGATATCCATCCCCCCGACAAACTCCAGCGTCCCGGGAAACTCCATCCCGGTGTCGACAAAATACGCAGTCTCCACGCCGGCCCTCCGTGCCAGTTCAAGGACTGCGGTGCTGTCTTTTCCACCCGAATACGAGACATTCACACAGGGTTTATCCCGGGTATGCTGCCTGATGAACCTGATCGCGTTGCGCTCAAGATTCTTCAAGGCCTGCGTGTTTCCCGCGACAGCGAGGTCCCAGTCCGATTCGGGATACATGCACGGGGTAACCTTCCCGATCTGCTTGATCCTGACATGGCCTTCCCTCTGCTGGCCGATACCCCACAGTGAGCCAGCCCTCACGACGACCGTCCCATCCGGAAGAGTGCTCCTGACACGGACACGCTTTCCCCCAATGCGCCTGCCCGAGAGGGACGGGTCCCTCTGAAGAGCATCGGTAATGTCCACGATGCCTTTTGTAATCAGCGGGATCAAAAACGGGAGGGCTTCAAACGAGGGATCGAACTGGAACTCCTTTGCACAGGGATCGAACGTGAGCCACCCGAACCGCTCCCCGTTGGCGATGACCTGGTCGTTCCTGTCGAGTCCTCCGGTCTTGTTCAGGAGGATGACCCGGGGAATCTCCAGGCATCCGAACCGCCGGGCGAGGAGATCTCTCATGAGATCCATATCGGCCTTCAGGGCAGGCCTGACATCGTAAGGCCTGTTCAGTGCAATGCTCCCACCCTCCCGGCCGCACCCGCAGGTACGACCAAGCAGCGGAATATTGCATTCCGTGCACCAGTAGAGGACAGATTTTACGGGCGGGTTTACCATGGGTGTATGATAGTAATGGAGACTACACCGGGATAACAGTTGAGAACAGGGGAGGGTGAACAGTCTGCAGGGTGGCGTGACACATGCATCACGCTCATAACGTATCATTGCATATACTGGTCTATGAAAAGGGCACTCCTCTCCGTTTGGGACAAACAGGGTATCGTGGAACTCGCGAGGGTCCTGGCAGACAACGGCATAGAGATACTCAGTTCGGGGGGTACGGGCAGGGCTCTCCGGGATGCAGGCATCGGCTTTCTGGAGGTTGCTGCATACACCGGATTTCCCGAGATGATGGACGGAAGGATAAAGACACTCCATCCACGCGTTCATGGGGGTCTTTTGGGCCGGAGAGGCGTCGATGACCGGATCATGCAGGAACATGGAATTTCGCCGATCGATCTCTTGGTCGTCAACCTCTACCCGTTCTCTCAGATGGCGGAGAAAAACCTTGAGCTGGCCGAACTGATCGAATACATCGATATCGGCGGCCCAGCAATGATCCGGGCAGCTGCCAAGAACCATGCCGGTGTGACGGTGATAGTCGATCCAAATGACTACGGCATGGTCGGGCCCGCCCTGGAGAAGGGTGGGTTTTCGAAGCAGGAGCGGCTCGAACTCGCCCGAAAGGCCTTTGCCGCGACAGCAGCCTATGACGCCGCCATAAGCAACCATCTCTATTCGCTGGACGCCGGGTTTCCCGAGGTCTACACGAGGCAGTTCACACACGGACGGACACTCCGGTACGGGGAGAACCCGCACCAGCGGGCAGCGGTCTATGGAACCGGCGGGATAGCACTCCAAAAACCGATCCAGGGAAAGGAGATGTCATACAACAACTACCTTGACCTAAACGCCGCCGCAGGCCTGCTCTCGGAATTTGAAGAGTGCGCCGCGGTGATTGTCAAGCATAACAACCCCTGCGGAGCGGCTGTTGACGAATCCCTTCTCGGGGCGTATGTGAAGGCCAGGGACGTGGACCCCATATCCGCCTATGGATCGGTCGTCGCGCTCAACCGGATCGTGGACGGCGCCCTGGCAGACGAGATCACGTCAACATTCGTCGAAGTGGTCTGTGCCCCGGGGTTTTCGCCTGACGCTCTCGGAATCATGAAGAAGAAGGAGAACATGAGAGTGCTCGAATTGCAGACCGCACCCAATGAGCACGAGATACGCACGATCGACGGCGGTGTGCTCGTCCAGCATACCCCCCCGTACAGGGAACACTGGCAGGTGATGACAGACAGGGATGCGACACCTGCCGAGTTGAAAGCGCTCTCACTTGCCTGGAAGGTCTGCAAGCACACCCGCAGCAACACGATAATCTTCGCAGACCAGGAACGGACGCTCGGGATCGGTGCCGGCCAGATGAGCAGGGTGGATGCGGCAAAGATTGCCATCGACAAATCCCTCTATTCGCTCGAGGGCTCGGCTGTCGCCTCCGACGCATTCCTGCCGTTCCCGGACACCCTCGAAGTCGCTGCAGCGGCAGGTGCCACTGCCCTCGTCCAGCCCGGGGGATCGATACGTGACCAGGAGGTCATCGACGCGGCGAATGTAGCAAAGATGGCGATGGTGTTCACCGGCATCCGGTACTTCCGGCATTGACACCATGAGTACTGTTTGGAGGGTCTTATACAATGGATTATGGAAGAATAATCGATGAATCGTTCGGGTACACAAAAGACGGACTGGCAGGCAACCTGGGAACCTGGATCCTCCTGATCATCCTTGCACTCCTGCCGGCAATACCTATCGGAGTAATCTTTGCATTCATGGTGATATCCCTGATGGCAGGCACAGCGCCCAATATTCCCCTGTTTGTGGGGGCACTTGCTGCGGCATGTATCCTGGCAGCCATACTCGGTTCATTCTACCAGGGATACATGGTGCGGATATACCGGGGCGAGGACACGCTGCCTGCAGTAGACGGTTTTACGGGGCTCTTCTCCGACGGAATACGATACCTTGTCATCACGATCATCTACGCGATCCCGGTCCTGCTCATTCTGCTCGTTTCAATGGGAGCCCTGATACTGGCTTCACTTTCAGCAGGCCCCGACATACGCAACATCTTTGCCCTGCTCGGCGGCGCCATAGCAGGGATTATCACAGCCCTTGTGGTCGGATTCGTCCTCACGCTCTTTCTCTATATCGGGGTTGTCCGGTTTGCCCGGATGGGAAAAATACGCGAAGCATTCAACTTCGCAGAGATCAGGAATACCATCGGCAAAATCGGCTGGGGGCCCTATATCCTCGCAGTCATCATCCTGTTCGTGATCGTGATACTTGTGTCGACCGTTCTCGCGTTCATTCCCTTTATCGGGCCGGTGCTCCAGGTGATCCTTGCCCCTGTTCTGTCGATCTTCTCGGCGAAGTACATCACTCTTGTATATGACTCGCAGGAGAATACAGGCGATCTGAAGATACCTGCACAGGACTGATAACCGAATTAAAACTCTTTTTCCGGTTGAATGCCGGCTCCGTTTCCGAAATATCCTTATCAGGGCGGAATCCTGGTTGAAGGAAGATTTTTTTAACTCCATCTGCTTACCAATAGGCATATAAGAGTGATTGTTATGGAAATCGGAAAAAGTCTGGGCGACTCTTTAGAGTATGCCAAGGAAGCAGTCTGGGGTAAATGGTCCAGGTGGATCCTTCTCATAATCTCGACCATTATATTTCCCCTGATACTCGGGTACTCCATGGAGATATACCGGGGGAAGAAACCGGCCCCCGAACTTGAACACTGGGGGAAACTCTTCATCGATGGATTAAAACTCCTCGTTGCACAGATCATCTGGGCAATCCCGGTCATCATCATCGCCATCCTGGTAATCGGAGGATCTGTCCTGGCCTTGATGAGTAACCCGTCATCGGCAGCAATGATGGCTGCATTTGCGGCGATGGCGATGGGCATCATCATACTCATTATCGTAGCCTTCATCGTCACCCTCTTCTCTATCATAGGGGTCATACGCATGGCACGGATGGAGCGGTTCGGCGAGGCATTCAACTTCAGTGCGATCCTGGCAAAGATCCGGGCCATCGGCTGGGGAAACTACATCATCGCCCTGATCGTCCTCTGGATCGTCGTTTTCATCATCGCAATGATCCTGGGCCTCCTGGTGTCCATACCGTTCATCGGCTGGCTGATCTATCTCTTCCTGATGGTGCCGTTTATCATATTCGAGGCCCGCTACCTGACCCTCCTGTACGATAGCGACAACGAGGTTGTGCCTGTAGAGAAGGTATAATTTTTTTTTGGAACCAGGGAATTATATCCTGGTATAGGGGGCCGGAATCGGCAACCCGCGGGGCTTTTGTGGACAGCGGATTTTAAATAGTCTCCAAAACCAGTATGTACCGTGGTGGAACTTCCATGACAGATCGTTTTATTCACTGAAAAGATTCGCTTTTTTGATACTACGTTAAGAGACGGAGAACAGACACCGGGTGTCTCCCTAAAGCCCACCGATAAACTCGAGATCGCAACCAGGTTGGCAGAGATCGGCGTCGACGTGATCGAAGTCGGTTCTGCGGCAGCATCCGAGGGCGAGCGCCAGGCAATCAGGATCATCTCTGACGCAGGGCTCTCTGCTGAGATCTGTACCTATGTACGTGCCATGAAAGGCGACATCGATTATGCCGCGGATTTTGGTGCCGATTCGGTACACCTGGTGGTGCCCGTAAGCGACCTCCACATCGAGAAGAAGATGCGGAAGACGCGGGCTGATATCTGCACCATGGCATTTTCGGCAGTCGAGTACGCGAAGGAGAGAGGACTTATCGTCGAGCTCTCCGGAGAAGATGCATCGAGGGCCGATACCGGGTTTTTGTACGACGTCTACGCGGGAGGACTGGAGGTGGGCGCTGACAGGCTCTGCTTCTGCGATACCGTCGGGCTTTTGACACCCGAACGGGTAGCCGAGATCATCCCGCCTCTCTGTATCGCCCCGCTCTCGATCCACTGCCATGACGACCTCGGTTTCTCGCTTGCCAACACCATGGCAGCGCTCAGGGCCGGGGCGACCTGTGCACACGCAACGGTGAACGGTCTCGGGGAGAGAGCTGGAAACACTCCTTTTGAAGAACTGGTCATGTCCCTCGAGGTCCTGTACGGGTACAAGACCGGGATTCGGAAAGAACAGATCTACCAGCTCTCGTCGGTGGTCTCGAGGCTGACTGACATCCCCCTCCCCACCAACAAGGCGATTGTCGGGGAGATGGCATTCACCCATGAGAGCGGTATCCATGCCCACGGTGTCCTCAGGGAGCCAAGCACCTATGAGCCTGTGAAGCCCGAGACGATTGGGAGAAGACGGAGGATACTGCTCGGCAAGCATTCGGGCAAGGCCGCAGTAGAGGCCGCCTTAAACGAGATGAACTATTACCCCGACGAGACCCAGCTGCAGGAGATCCTGAAACGGATCAAGGACCTTGGCGACCGGGGGATGCGGATAACCGATGCGGACATGATGGCGGTCACCGAGGCGGTCATGGCCATCGAGTGTCGGCCGGTCCTGAAGATGAGGCAGTTTACCGTGGTGAGCGGGTCCAATGTCATCCCGACGGCATCGGTCACTCTCCTTGTCAGGGACGAGGAGATCACCGGTGCGGCAACCGGAACAGGGCCCGTTGATGCGGCCATGGAGGCGCTCCGACGGTCGGTTGCAGCAGTGGCAGACATCAGGCTCGAGGAATACCATGTCGACGCCATACACGGGGGAACCGATGCATTGGTCGACGTAACGGTAAGATTAAGTAAAGACGGAAAGATAATTACGTCTCGCGGCGCCAGGACCGATATTATCATGGCAAGTGTGGAAGCGGTCATCGCCGGCATGAACAGATTGTTGAGGGAAGAGGATGAAAACCGGAGCAAAAATCCTGATTGAAGGACTGCAGCACGAAGGAGTCGAGACCATTTTCGGATATCCCGGTGGTGTCGTACTGCCTGTATATGACGAACTATACAATTCAGACCTGCAGCACATCCTTGTACGGCATGAACAGGCAGCAGCACATGCCGCTGACGGGTATGCCCGTGCCAGCGGCAGGGTGGGTGTATGCCTGGCCACGTCCGGTCCGGGAGCATGCAACCTGGTGACAGGAATTGCGACGGCCTACATGGACTCTGTCCCCATGGTGGCGATAACCGGCCAGGTCCCCACCAATCTGCTGGGTAACGATGCATTCCAGGAATCCGATATAACCGGCATCACGCTGCCGATCACGAAGCACAACTACCTGGTCAAGAGGACAGAAGACCTGGGCCACGTGGTCAGGGAGGCATTCTATATCGCAGGAACGGGGCGCCAGGGCCCTGTACTGATCGATCTTCCAAAAGACGTGAGCACCGGGGAGATAGAATACGAATATCCTGAAAATGAACCCGTCACGCTGCGGGGATACCAGCCGACGGTCCGGGGACATGCACGGCAGATAGAGAAGGCGGTAGATATGCTCCTTGAAGCTGAGCGGCCCCTCATCTACGCGGGAGGGGGCGTGATAGCCTCGAACGCATCGGCCGAACTGGTGGAACTTTCTGAACGGTTGTCGGTCCCGGTCACCTGCACGCTGATGGGACTCGGGGGGATTCCCTGTGACCATCCCCTCTCTCTCGGGATGCTCGGGATGCACGGGACCCAGTACGCCAACTACGCGGTGACCGAGAGCGACCTCCTGATAGCGATAGGCGCCCGGTTCGATGACCGGGTAACAGGCAAGCTCGATACGTTCGCACCCCATGCGAGAATCATCCACATCGATATCGATCCGGCCGAGATCGGGAAGAACAAGAAAGTCGACGTCCCCATTGTGGGCGATGTGAAGGCAGTGCTCCAGGAGATGATCACCCGGATCAGGAAGGAGCCCCGGTACCAGAGATGGAATGCACGGATACAGGCGTGGAAGGAGAAATACCCGTTGCAGTACAGGAGCGACGGCGTGCTTCGGCCGCAGTACGTGGTCCAGAAGTTGAGCGAGCTCCTGGACGGCGAAGGCACCATCGTGAGCGAGGTGGGCCAGAACCAGATGTGGACCGCCCAGTATTTCTGCTTTAAGAAGCCCCGTACCTGGATCACCTCGGGCGGCCTTGGGACCATGGGATACGGGTTCCCTGCCTCGATTGGTGCCTACTTCGCCCGCCCAGACCAGCCGGTCTTCGATATTGCCGGTGACGGCAGTTTCCAGATGACGATCCAGGAACTCGGGACCGTCGCCCAGTACAACATCCCGGTCAAGATCGCGATCCTGAATAACCGGTTCCTCGGGATGGTCAGGCAATGGCAGGAGCTCTTCTATGACCGGCGTTACTCCTATACCGAACTCCCGCCCGTGGACTTCGTCAAGATTGCCAATGCTTACGGGGTCGAGGGAATGCGGGTTGAAGCGGTAGAGGACGTTGTTCCGGCACTCAAAGCGGCACTCGATTGCAACGGCCCGTATGTCATGGACTTCCGTATAGAGCGCGAGGAGAACGTCTTTCCCATGGTCCCTGCCGGAGCGGCCATCAACGAGATGATCGGGGGGCACATGCAATGAAGTCCCACACGCTCTCAGTTCTCGTTGAAAACAAGGCAGGAGTGCTCTCCAGGGTCACGGGACTCTTCTCGAGGCGCGGGTTCAACATCGAGAGCCTGGCTGTCGGCACCTGCGAGGAGCCCGGCACAAGCAGGATCACCATCGTCTGCTTCGCCGATGACGCAAAGATCGAACAGGTCATCAAGCAATTGAACAAGCTGATCGACGTGATCAAGGTATCAGACATCACCGATATCGAACGAGTCGAGCGGGAACTTGCACTCATCAAGGTGAACGCGGAACCAGGGAGCAGCCGCGCCGAGATCATGCAGATCGCCTCGATCTTCCGGGCGCAGATAATCGACGTCGGAACACGAAGCCTGGTCCTGATGCTCACCGGCGATACGGAAAAGATCGATGCAATGGAGAAACTGCTCCGCCAGTATGGTGTCAGGGAACTGGTCCGGACCGGGAGAATCGCAGTTATCCGCGGCGCAAAAACCGTAAAAAGCTCGAAATAATTTTTTGGGGGTTATTGGATCGCAGTCGGTTGATTCAACACCCCTTTTTGTCTGCCGTTTTGGCAAACCCCAAATGGCGATAGGACTGTATCGGGGGAGTGTTCTGGATCCCACACAATATTACATGCAGGGTCCGGGGATACAACCCCCAGTCATCATGCACCCTAAGACACTCCCAGGGGCTGCGCTTCGCTTGCCCCTGCCGTTGTGGCGGACCCCACAAGGCGATAGGGACTGTATCGTGGGGTTTCCGGATCCCACACAATCCCCAGTCAACCCTGCCCACATGGTATCACCTGCGGGGGTGGTTCAAGGAGGGGGTGCAATCCCCTCCTGTCTTCATGACACGATTGGAATCCACTATTATTCATACCCGGTACGACTCTGCTCTGCCACCGACATTATGAGGGTCTGTATCTGGGGGGATTCTGGATCCCACACAATCAGCGGCCTACCCTGCCCAAATGATATCGCATGCGGGGGTGGTTCAAGGAGAGGGTGCAACCCCCGGTCAGGATGCTCGAAAACACTTCCTGCGGGCTATAAAAATTGACAGGGACTCAATAAAAAAGAATTATTTCTTGTATTCCCGTCGCGTGTAGCTGTGCTTCTCCGACGACCCGCCATGGACAACAATGTAGAGCCATTCATAGAGGGACTTTACCGTCCCGAACTGCTCGTACCGGCGCATGGAGAACGAGACACGCATCCGGCTGTCAAACATCACGCGTCCAAGCTCCGCCATCCGTTTCGCGATCTCGAGGTCGTCACCGGCGTCGATGGTCCTGTACATCCCTGCCTCTAAAAAAGCGTCCCTGCGAAACGCGGTGTTGCATCCCAGGGTGTAATAGAGGGTTTT
>LKUF01000461.1 GCA_001412335.1 Methanolinea sp. SDB | reverse complement strand
CACCCGTTCGGCCACGTCGTCCTCGTCCACCGCCCGTATCATCTCTGCAAGTCTCAGCTCGGCTTCGAGCTTGTCAAGCATCGACTTGAGTTGCGTGTATGCCGATTCAAGGGGGCCTGCAGAGATATCGGAGGTGTCGTGGGTGAACAGGAACCCTTCGAGCTGAGCTGGAGTTCCAAGCCTGTGCTCGACCCTGTCGATGAGGTGTTCAACATCCTTCGGGTGAGAATACTTCATCGCCTCGAGGTAGAATTCGAGCGGATACAAGGAACCCACATCGATATTGTGGCTCTCCTTGTCTATCTCGGCCGGGTCGATCCGGGTCGTGAGCACGAGCGGCGCATCCATGGATCCCCCCCGTGTCTCGGGCAGGAAGGATCGCGAGAAGTTTATGAGCCCGTCCAGCATGAGCATGATGCAGTCCTCGTCTCCGTCGCACTGCCCGCAGAAGATCTCGTTGGCGAGCAGGGTGTGTTCTTCGGCGACCGTGAGGCAGTATACCCTGTCATCGGGGCACGGGACGATATCCCGGTGCCTGATGTGATCGGTCAGCACGTTCATCCCCATCATGACCGGCACCGGGTCCCCGACCTTCAGCTCGACAGCCCTGGTCTTTTTCAGATAACAGAGATCCCAGACGAGCATGGCATGGTCGGGCGTGACCGCGAGCACTCTCCCCTGCTCAGTCTCGAACCGGATCAGCGTTTCAGGGGCCCGGTGGATCGAGACCGAGGTGATGGAACGCAGGTGGTGCCGTCCCTGGGTGTCGATAGAGCGTATCATCACCGGCTTTTGCGGGTCAGAGTAGTAGGTTCCCATCCGGTCGATGCCTGGCCTTGAGAGATCGAAATTTTCCAGAACAAACTGCCGGATAGGGAGCTTCTTCCATCTGTTCCCCTCCATCACTTCGATCTCGGTGTCGCCATGGAAACAGTTCCGCCTCTTGGCGGCATGGAAGAACGGGTGGGCGTACCCGACGTTTGCCTCGGTGAACCCTGCCAGCCGTGCGAGCACCCCTGCGCTCGTGTGGGGGGCAAGCCCGATCACCAGGTGACCGACGAGGTCTTCCTTCTCCGTGACATGGTAGAATGGCGGAAGATTGTAGCACTTGACCAGCATCTCGTCGATGAACTGTGCAATATGGACCATGTATTCAGCGCATGCTCCCGAGACCATGATATCCTGCGCCTTGAGCTCGACCACCTGGTCAGGACCGGTCAGAGGCCTGCCATGTATATCCTCTTCATACCCGAGTTGGACGAGCTTCTCGATGGAGACCCCCGCTTCCCTTGGCCGGAAGTGGGTGAGCGGGAGATCGATCATGTCATACCGGATCGTGCCGTCCTTGAAGACGAAGAGGTCGTTCTTCGCCCGAAGGACCCCTTTCCTGATATCTTCCACCGGCTTCTCACGGGATATCAGGCCCTTCACCCCTTTTACCAGCGAGACGGCATTCTCGCGGATACCCAGGCTCTCCAGGGTGGCGAGGTACTCTGCCCTGACATTCAGGGTGGTAACCTGCGAGCATACCGTGGAGACGTGGCAGGAGGGGCACTCTGCCTCGGCCGTCTCCCTCTTGCACCGCGGGCACGAGAAGACCGGGTCCGTGTGGGATCCGCACTCGCAGAGGTTCCTGTACGTCTCAGCCCCACAGGCAGGACAACGTCGCCTGCCTGTCTCGATGGTGATGGTGCCGCCGTCCATGTTTGGCCTGGGGGTGTGACTGGACGCTTCCTGGAACGATCTCCGTGAACCCCCTGCATCGCCCAGGGGGAAGAGCGAATGCGGAGGTGGGTTCATTTTTCTCGGCTTGGACTTGCCGGGACGCCCCATTCGTCCTCCTATCCGGGTCCCTGCCCTTGAACGCATCGGAAACCCGGATAGGTGGGTGACGAGTGCAAGAGAAGTGCAATCCTTGGGGAGTGTGTCCCACTCCTTGCGCCTCTTCAGCCTGATGTCAAGTCCCAGGCAGGCGAGGAACACCAGGTAATCGGTTATGCATACCAGGCCCTCCCTCATCCGGTGAGGAAGGAGGATCTCTTCGAGCATCGTCTTGATCCCGGGATCATTTGGGAGGACGAGGATATCATGCTGGATCTCCCCATGCTTCTCGACAAATGCAGCGATCTCGATGATCTGATCCGGTTCCAGGTCGTCCCAGAGGTAGGTGAAGTCGGGATGCAGAAACGCCCCTTCAAAGCAGAACGAGATGGCTTCGAGTTCGTTCTCCGGCTTTCTTGGCCCCCCCTCCTGCAGCCACCACTCCTCGCAGTATACGGGAGGCATCAGGGCATGGTTGTTCTCCAAAAACTCCCCGAAACTGATCAGGATCTCTCCCACGTCGAGGATCTTCTCAAGCTCCTCTAATATCTTCCGGGCTTCCTCTGCATCATCAACACGCAACACGTCCCCGTTCTTCAGACGGACGGTTGGCCCCTGGATCGAGTCCACGGGAACGATCCCTGCCGCCTTTCCCGGCCTCTCTGTCTTCATCTGGGTCCCGACGGCGAGGAAGTCGCCCAGTATGTGCATGGTTGCCGGGTGTATCCCTGCCGCGGCAAACCCGGTATTCCGCGACCTCCCGTACCGGAGGCGGAAACCCCCTTTCCTCATCGGGTAGGAGAATACCGGCCGCCCACCGATCAGGTCACGGAGATACTTGTCTCTCGGCCGGATGATCGATTCATCTTCATCATCTCCCTGCCTGGACGTCCCGGATATGAGCTCTTCGAGCCAGTCCCACCCGTCCATCCGCATCTTCCGGACGTTCTTCTGGACCTTGGGGGCCTTCAGGGCGAGACCCTCTGCCAGGACCAGGGCCATCCCACCCCTCACCGCGTTCGTCTCCACCCGCTCAAGGTTCCGGTACCCGCTGACTTCTTCCGACTCCGTTCCTTCGCCGTCGATGCAGACCGGGCAGTTGGTGACGATGAGCCTGATCTCCCTCTCGCTCGGAAGATACTGCAGGTTCATGATGTTGTTATATTGCCTGATCTCTTCGATGTACCGCTCGATTTCATCCTGGCGAGGTATATAGCGGGAGAGCCCCAGGGCCCGGCGCACGTAGTCTCCGACAAGGACAGAAAGTGCCTGCGCTGTCCCGCCCGCACTCCTGATAGGTCCCGCGTAGAATATACGGAGATACTCGCTCCCGTCGTCATTCTTCCCGATACCGATCTTTGCGATACCTTCCGTTGGAGCCGCCACCACCCCCTCCGTGAGGAGGGCCATTGCGGTGCGGATTGCATGATCAAGTACCTCTTCGCGGTTCTCTTCCCCAAACATTCTCGCGACAAAATCGTCGCCAATCCGGAGCGCAACCTCCTCCCGGGACATCTCGGATTCCAGTTTTCGCAGGCGCGAGGCGACGCCTTTTATCCCGAGCAGGGCTTCCACACGATCTGCCAGGTCGTCGGCTACGGGGATCTCCACCACGGTCCTCGGGTCGATTCCCACGGCCCGGGCACTCTTTGCGACCTCCATTGCCTCTTCCAGGCGCCGCTGCAGGCCGGAAAGGTACTGCTCCATGCGGGGGGAGACCTCCATCATACCAGTGGAGTCTATTCCGGGAGATTTATGACTTGGGTTTCGGGTGGGTGAGAGGGTTGTTTCCAGTATTCAAAGGGAGGCCGGATCGGGCTACTCCTCTTCATCAAGCGATGTTAACATGGCCCCGATCCCCGTCTCACCCATCTTCCAGAGTGTCAGGCCTGCACAGGAGCGCATCACGTCGTCTCCATCCTTTAACCATGCTCTCAGGGACGGTATCGCGGGCTCACCTATCCGGCAGAGCGCCCCGGATAAAAACCCCCTCAACTGCGGATCGGCCTCTCTCATTGCATCAAGGATCGGCTCGACGGCAGCTTCGCCCATCTCACCGAGCGCCGCGGCACCATATTTCCTGAAAGGGACCGAGGTTGTCTCTTTCATCTCCTTCAACAGGGATCCTATTGCCGGGCTCCCGATTTGGGCAAGGGCAAGCGCCAGGTACCACAACACGTCAGCGCTTCCTGCGTCCTTCATCGCACCGATAAGTGACTGTACAGCAGGAGCTCCGATACCTGCAAGGCCACGGATCGCTTCGTGCCGCACATCCCGCGGGCCTTTCTCAATATCCTCCAGATATCCCTGCACGGCCCTGTTTTTCGGTGAACCTGTTGTATTCACAACACACACTCCTTATCTTTTCCAGCACCCGGAATTGCATTGGCAAATGTCACAACACGCTGGGGGAACGGGATTGTGATTCCCTCCGCTTCGATCGCCTTCTTTATCTCCCAGAGCATCTCGGTCCGCACCGACCACCATACCTCTGACGGGCACCAGATATTGACCCTGATCACCACGCTCGAATCAGCAAGCTCGTCGAGGAAGACGGACGGCCCCGGATGTTTCAGGATGAAGGGATGTTGTTCGAGCAGCCGGTAGATCACTCCCATGGCAAGTCCGGCATCATCATCATAGCTGATCCCCACAGAATATTCGAACCGGCGGGCAACATTGGTCACGAAGTTGGTGATATCCGAGGTAAACACCTTCTCGTTTGGTATCCTGACGTAAATTCCCTCGTAATCCCTGACGATCGTCGAGAGGACATGTATCTCCTGGACTACCCCTGACACGGTATCTATCTGGACATTATCACCGGGCTTGATCGGTCGTTCCAGGAGGAGAAAGAGACCTGAAGCAAAATTCGAACCGACCTTCTGGGTGGCAAACCCGATGACGATGGTGAGTGTACCCCCGATAAGGACCACGTCCGCAAGGTCGAATTCAAACCGGGGAAGACCGATATAGACCCCGATAAGGATTATTCCGACCTGGATTATCTTTATGAGAGTGTCAAGTTCCGATTTCTCTACCCGGTCGCTCAGGGTTTTTTTCAGGTAAACCGAGACTATCTTTGCAATGGCGAATGCAGCGATTATGA
>LKUF01000460.1 GCA_001412335.1 Methanolinea sp. SDB | reverse complement strand
AACCAACAGTGGAAGTATATTTTTTTAATCTGGATCTCCAATGGAAATGATGGGGTTGGATAGGTTACAAACCCATAATTCCACGATATAGCGGCAGGTATACCTGGAAGGGATACGATGTAACTCTATATTGTTCTATAGATGAATGGGTCTGGATAAAAGGAAAAAAATTTGAAAATGGCGGACATCTTTTCATCTCTACTGGAAATAAAGGGGTACCTGTTTTTTGTGAAATGTCGCATTATCAGAACAAAATAAATTCTACCAATACGAAAATCTCACCATAATGAAAGTCGGACATGAAGAACCCATTCGCCTTGTAGGTGGTGTGATAACTGTTTCGAGTACCAGAAACAGGGAATCAGATACGAGCGGCAGGACAATCATCTCGATCTACGATGATCATTCAATACCACTTGGACATTATGAAGTTGTACCTGACAGGATAGAGTTGATCCGGGAAGAACTAACGTCCGCGCTTGCCTGCTGTAACTTCGTCGTCCTGGACGGTGGGACCGGACTTACCCATGATGATTGCACGATTGAAGCGGTCAGTCCCCTGCTCGAAAAAAGGATAGACGGATTTGGCGAACTCTTCAGGATGAAAAGTTATGATGAGATTGGGACGGCGGCCATGCTCTCCAGGGCTATTGCAGGCATCATCGGAGGAAAAGCAGTCTTCTGTATTCCAGGATCCACCGGGGCAGTAAAATTGGCGGTTGAATCACTCATTATTCCTGAAATAAGGCATATTCTGACCCACGCGAACAAATAAACTATCTACCTGTACGCATCAAGGAGTGCAACCCGCTCAAGAACGAGATCCTGGATCCTCTGTATGCCGCCTGCAGCATCAATCTCGGCGGGTGTAATCTCAAAGAGATCCATGAGAATTCCAGCTTTTTTTGATGAGATGGTATCATAGTCATCACTGCATGGAGTACTAATTTTTGATAATTCGGACCATGCGAGATCATTCCAGGGGCAGAGACACAGGTATGAACGGTTCGTCCCTGTGTGTATCCCGAACTTCATCCCATTGATGCATTGACGTGATCCGGAGGCATACAGGAGCGCTTCCATCTCAAGTCTGTTTGATATGCGTCTCTCCTCGGTATCTGCGCGGATGGCATGTGATAAAGCTGATAATACGTGTTTTTTTCCTGCCATCATTTCGGAGTTGAAGATGATGATGTGGGTACGGGTTCTCTCGCCAAGAGACCTCACTGTCTCGAGGAACCGGTCAACATCATCTATGTCGAGAGTAACCTGTCGAATCCCGCAATCACTCGCCTGCATCGTCCCTCTCCTGGAAAGAAAAGAGTGAAGGTTGTCCGATTTGTTCTTTCTCGTTTATATCAGGAGCATTCTTCCCCTTCGCCGTCCGGGAAAATAGCTGTGCCGCAATACCACGACCGAGGATCGAGGCCACCCGGTCTTCCCCTGCATCCATTACAGCGCCGGGAGAGACGAGCCCATTATTAAAGAGCCGTCTTGCCCTGACCCGTCCTATGTTCCTGAGACTGATAAGCGGCAGGAGTTCCCTTTTTATCCCGTATTTGAGACAGGTCTCATATTCACGGACCTGTTTTGCAAACCTGGGGACAAACATTCCGGAAAGCCGCCCTGCCGCATGGAGGAGCCAGCCCGAGCTCTCCAGCAGGTTGTAGATATCACCCGGGCCGACAGAATACCGTTCACATATCAGTGTCTCCGGCACCTCCATAGACCAGTCATATAAAAGCATCGCGGTTTTTAAAGCACGGTAATAGTCTTCGTCCTCGCCAAATGAGAGTTTGATCCACAATTCATCGTCATGTTCGCAGATGAACCGATCAAGATAATGCAGGTCACGGTTGGCCACGTAGAGGGTGAACATGTCCGGAGTGTTACAGATCATCTGCAGAAGGCCGATGTCAGAGAACTCATTGGATCCTGAGAGGGTTGTTACAATGGTATCTGCGCTCCTTGGATCGATATACAACTGGGAGACGAGGTGGCCAAATTCTGTCGCGGAGAGGCGGTCACCATTCTCCACGATCATCTCGGATAATTCAAGAAACTGCAGGCCTTTCTGGATCATCGATTCGAAGAGACGTGTGCCCTTCCGCTGGTGATGGTAAAAGGTCCCTTCCAGGAACCTGGAAAGTCCATCCCGGGAATGGACGAAACCTGATGCGATGAGCGACAGTATATGTGTTGAAAGTGCAGCCTCTGAAGCGATCTGCGAGTTCACATCTTCCGGCGGTGCGTCGATGTAAAATTCGTATAGAGCACCGATATCCTCCTCTTCCTTTGCGATCAGGACAGCCTCACCGTATGGATCAAGGTGAGGCCGTCCGGCTCTTCCGGCCATCTGGTGATATTCACGGGCAGGAATGGGGACCATCCCCTGACCGCTTGCATACCGGCGGTAATCGCGTATGATGACCCTCCGTGCAGGGAGGTTCAGTCCGGCAGCGAGTGTCGGGGTAGACGATATGCACTGGATATGTCCCTTGCGAAATCCTTCCTCAATAATCTCACGTTGTGCCCTGCGAAGCCCTGCATGATGGAAAGCCGCCCCCTTTTCAATGCATGCCGAGAGTATCCGGTCAGAATCCGTCTCGGCAAGCCTGTCCAGCCGCCGTGCATACTCTTCAAGGGATGAAACTTCCGAGTTGAGTGCTTTTGCTGCACGCTTGGCAAAAGCTTCGGCATTCTTCCTCGATGCAACAAAGACAAGGCACTGGCCTCCCTCCTCCACCGTGTCCATGAGCAGGTTGAGGTCTTCGTACCGGGAGATTGTCTTTACGGGCCGGAGCGTCTCGTGAAAATGAATGCTCCCATTGAAAAAGACACCCTGCCTGAGATCCACAGGACGCCAGGAACTGGTGACGAGTTCGGCATTCAGCCATCGTGCAAGTGTCCCGGGATTGCCGATTGTTGCGCTCAGCGCGATAACCTGGAGCTTTGGGTTTCTTGTGCGCATCTTGGTAAGAACCATCTCAAGAGTTGGTCCCCTGTCGGGAGAATCCATGAGATGAACTTCATCCACCACGAGAAGCGAAATGTCAGGGATCCAGGGGGCATTGTTCCTGAGCAGTGAATCGACCTTCTCGCTGGTCGCGACAATGATATCATTTTTGCCCAGGTATTCGTCCCTCCTGTCAAAATCCCCGGTGGAAATCCCCACTCTAACACCTTTTCCCGAAAAATCCCCGTATTTTTCACTGGCGAGCGCTTTCAGTGGAACAATATAGAGGCATTTACCTCTGTTACGGATATGATGGTGCATGGCCATCTCGGCAATCAGGGTCTTTCCGCTTGCGGTGGGTATTGCGACCAGGAGGTTTCTTCCCTGAAAGATTCCTGCCTCCACACATGCTGCCTGCGGTGGATACAGTTCTTCAATGCCAGAATCGGCATACCGGTGCAGCAGATCTTTGGGAAGGGGCAGTTCCGCCAGTCTCATATAAACCCCTTTGATTCCAGTTGATATAACAGGCAGATCCCCCAATTTAAAGAATAGAGCTTGTGGGTTGGATATTTATCTCCAGTGGAAATCATCCCTCTCCGGCCGTATTGTCACAATATGTACCCGCATCTTTCTCATTAATAGTAATAGTCGATCATATCCTGTTTTGCCTCACGTTTCTTCCGTTCCAGAAAACTAAAGACCGATTCATGAGGCATACCTGAAATCAGCATGTCTATTGCGCTTTTTGTGACTTTCAACTGTTCCGGGAGTCCGATGACGGCGACCGTCTTTCCGAGGACCGAAATGTATGTACCTGTCATATGCTCGATCTGTTCTCTTGACCGGCCATCCTTCCCGATTATTCTCCCCCGTATCCTGTCAAGCTGGCGCGGGCTGTCTGAAAAGGCTGAAAGATCGGTGATATCCAGCAGCAGATCTTCATCATCAAGCAGAAGAAATGCTTTTTCAGGTGAAAAACCCCTGTTTATAGCCTGGACAACCTCGACTGCCCTCAAAAATGGAAGGGGATCCTCGCCCTCGAGATGCACCAGTCCTTCGTTGCTGTCGATCTCAATCTGTATTCCTGTTCTCTTCTCAAGCTCTTTCTTGACAAGGCCTCCCGTCCCAATGAGGACACCCAGCCTTTTTCCTGATATTTTCATCTCCTGCATCATCTCTTTTCTCCTCCTGTTCCTTCTCTCTCTCTCGGTAATCTTCCGGTTATATCCGAAAAGATCTCATCCTTCTCACGGATATCGCATTTTCCCCCGAAAAACCGGTTAATGTTGAATATATCGCGTTTAAGGAGATCGAATGCCCGGGGATGATCGGGCGTTACAGACTGGCCCATGTCTATCACGTACATCTTCTCTCCCAGGAGTATATTGAATTCACTTAAGTCTGCGTGGACCAGTTCGGCTTTCTGATAGAGTTTTTTCATGAATTCAAGGATCTCCCGGTAAATTTCCTCAGGATCGGAAAGGATCACGTTCCGCAACTGCGGGTAGGGCCTCTCATCTTCCCCGATGAACTCCATGATGAGGATGTTTCTGTCCCAGACGAGTGGTTCCGGTACCTGGAGCCCTGCATCAAATGCCCGTTTCAGGTTTGAGAACTCTTTCCTGGTCCACGTAAACACGATATCCTTTCTTGAACGTTTGATTCCTGAAAAGCGCCGGTCACCAATGATATATTCACTCATGGCATTGAAATTCGCAGTTCGTATCCGGTATATCTTGATTGCCAGATCCTGGTCTTCCCGTTCAGCGAAGAAGACATTGGCTTCCTTTCCGGTGCTTATGGAGCCTCCTATTGCAGTAATATGTTTCTTATGGACAAGGCGGTAAAGGGAGAGAAGCGTAATCTCATCGAATACATCCTGCCGTACCTTGAGCTGGTCCATATCCTTTATGCGCACTCCCAGGCTCTCGATCTCCCTGTCGAACCTGCTCTCGATAGTTTCCCGGCTCACAAAATGGCTCCTTTCATTTCACGTAGTCCCTTACATCTGCGAGAATCTCGGACAGGTAGACCGAAACCGTCTTTTTCAGGTCAAGCGGGTGTATTTCTCCTCTCCGGTAGGCCTCCTCGAGCTGACCGTAACTGTCAAACTCCCGGTCACCACCAAATTTTTCCGGTCTTCGGACGACAACCTCGCCGCATCGTGGAAATACATGATACTGGAGGATCTGGAGGATCGGATTTTCCTCGCATTCCGGCGGGCAGAATGCCTTTTTACATTTTCTCTCGATCTCATCGGGACTATCTGTCACGGAGATGTAGTTTCCACTGGAAGAGGACATCTTCTTCCCATCCAGGCCGTTTACGATAGGCGTATGGATGCAGACTGGCGACTGGTACCCGACATTTGCCAGATGTTCCCGGGCAAGCATATGTATCTTTCGCTGGTCAATTCCTCCTACTGCAGCCTGGACATCCAGTTTCACGATATCGACCATCTGCATGATGGGGTATATCATCTGCGAAACGGTTGGAGCCTCCATCTGCCTTCCCACTTCATCCATACTCCTTCTTGCACGGTTCAGGGTTATCTGCTGCGAGAGGCGGAGCATCATCAGCTGGTAATCGGGATCGAGCTGGAGGGTCGATCCGAGCACATATTCCGCTTCCGTAAGACCCAGTCCCTCAAAGCACCGGCGATTGTAATCGGCAAGCTGCCTGACCTCTTCCATGGTACCTTTCCGGTTCAGGAATGCATGCAGGTCGGCAAGGAGCACCACCACATCGAACCCGGCTTCATTCAAATCCATCAGTTTATTTATGGTGACGAGGTGTCCGAGATGTATCTCGCCACTCGGCTCGTATCCGGCGTATACCCGCTTATTATCTGCTTTCAGAAGAGACTGGAGTTCATCGTCAGTAATTATCTCTACCGTGTTCCTCGTCACCAGTGAGTAGGCATCCATTTACAATAAATTGGCTCTGGTTGGAATTAATGATTATGAGGGCGAAAGATCCCGGCAGAAAAATTCCGGTCCCAGGACAGCCATCAGTGTAGGGAAACGCCGCTCGTCGCACCGGTGAAGATTCACCGGTGTTCAGACCCGTGGTCTGCGGAAAAGATCATGCATGAACCAGTTTTCGGCAAAAAGAGGGGATTTTTGTGTATGTACTGATTCATGGCGCGGCAGGGAGTACGTGTCCGGCTAGATTGGTGTGAAACCAAGGGCCTTGTTGGTCATTTCAATGGATTTTGCAGCGTCGGTGACAGTTCCTGTCATTGCCCGTATCGCATCGATATTTTCCACGACCACATCGGCTTCCTGGTGGATTGCCTGGAAGAGGTAGAGTTCATTCCCGATGACAGAGACCGACTCCTCGAAGATGCCGTTCTCCCAGAGATCGGATCTCGCCCTGCCGAGATCCATTGCGTATTCCTTGAGCTCGGCAGTGCTCGTGATTCCAGTGGATTTCCGGACAAGACCCATCCGGGGATGTTTCTCGATAATCTGCATCACTTGCTCTCTCGTGGGAGTTTTTTCCAGGTCCATCTGGACGACGTGCATGTGCATCATGGTCACGGGCACGATCATCGCCAGCGTGACGATATTGATCTGGGGGAGAACAGTCTGGACGTCAGGTCCATGGTGGCTCGGGATGGTGACCGGGTTTAAGACAACGGCATCGATCGGTCCACGCTTGATATCTCCAGGATCACCGCCCCTGCGGACCATCACGGCACGCACGTTCTTCACGCCGAATTCTCTGTCCATGGCCTTGATGATTCGGCAGAGGCCCGTGGTATTGCAGGAGACCACACGTGTGAAGGAGCGGTTGACTGCATCCGGGAAGTTACAGTCGGAGTTGAACGAGAAGCCCGCAACTTCGTGGTCCTCTCCTCCCTGCCAGATCGCTTTTACCCCGTGCTTCTCATAGAGCGCCCTGTTCTTCTTGCCTACACCACCAGGTGTCGCATCCACAACGATATCGGCCGCCTTCAGCATGTCTTCGACATCTCCTGCGACAGGGATCCCCGCTCTCTCGAAATCGCCTTTTTTGGCCAGGTCAGCAATATACAGTGGATAACCACGTTGTTTTGCAACATACGCCTCGTGGCTTGGCCTTGTCTTTGACACGCCCACAACCTTCATATCGGGCTGGGCGGCGACGGCATCCGCAACGCGCTTGCCGATGGTTCCGTATCCGTTGATGGCAACTCTGATCATACAAGGAGGGAATCGGACACCAACAAATTAAATGTTGCCGTTTACCAGCGAAGCCAGTCTTTCTGATCAATAGAAGGAGGAATTGATGATGAAAACCCTTCTCTGACAGGGGAAGCAGGATCAATCCACAAAATATCTACACACTCGCATCATGAGCTGCTGTCCTTTGTAATTTCCCGGTGTCCGGCTATGGTTTGTCCGTCAGGTTATCGGCTCCCCCCCATGTATACACCGATTGTAGCCCGGGTTGATGGAATGAGCAGTATTTAGAAATCAGCAGGTCCACTCACTTGATGTGTTCATTCTGGGCATGCCCAACCCTGGCCACTTGATCTCGGGTTCAGGCGGTCCCCCAAATTGACGTGTACATTCGGCCATAAACCAACCCTGGCCACTCGATTTAGGCAATCACAGGTCTATTCCAGCTTTGTATGGGCACAGACATAAACCCGGTCAGC
>LKUF01000459.1 GCA_001412335.1 Methanolinea sp. SDB | reverse complement strand
CGATAGGACGCAGTCCGGGTCCCCGGAGGGGAGGGGGGTGAATGATAGTGACCCCCCCCGGGAGCGTCAGAGGCCAGCAGGTTGCACCATTCGCTTATCTCGCCCGCATTCCAGAGCGCCAGAGGCGGAGGACGACAGACCGCCGCCACCGCTATATTGAGAACGAACAGAAGCAAAAGATATACCAGGCATGCCAGATCTCGACGATAACGCATGGGAACGCGAATACCGTATGCGGGGAAGGCGATGGGGCGGTTCTCCCTCACGCCTCCCGGATCTGCCCGCCGGGTCCCTGGTACTGGAGGCAGGGTGCGGTGACGGCAAGAACCTGTCCGCCATGCAGGCACAGGGATGGAGCGTGGTAGCCCTGGACTTTTCCCGGTCAGCCCTGTCCATCTCTGCCGGCCTGGAAGGCAGGGGCACACCTGTGACATACATGTGCGGCGATGCCAGCTGTCTCCCTTTCCGGACGGGCTCTCTTGATGCCGTCTTCCTGGTCCACGTTCTCGGGCACGCCCTGGAACCAGCCCGGCAGACAATTGCGGCAGAGGCGGCCAGGGTCGTCCGACAGGGTGGGCTCGTGGTCTTTCGCGAATTTTCCCGGGAGGACATGCGGGCTGGAGCCGGGCAGGAGATTGAACCGCATACCTGCCTGAAAGGTGACGGGATCTCGACCCACTATTTCACGGAGGAGGAGGTCGTCTCCCTGTTTCCTGACCTCTCCCGGGTCTTTGTCGGGACACACAGGTGGCCGCTCAGAATAAAGGGGACGGACCGTGTCAGGGCGGAGATAGAAGCAGTCTTCAAAAGAGATGCCGGGAATGCCGAGTCTTCACAAACCGGCGGGACGGAGAAAGGTACATGAAACTGAACGCAATGGACATTTTATCCGGGTTTTGGTCTTCTGGAAAGATCCTCTGAGCGAGCATGATGGCAGAATTTCGCATCAGAACCAAACGGCTGGACCTGGTCCCGGCGACCATGCAGCTCCTGGCAAGCGAGCGGGATGATAATGAGGCATTCGCCCGCCTCCTGGACGCAGTCGTTCCCGGATCATGGCCGCCGCCGCTCTTCGACGCCGAAACGCTCGGGGAGTTTATCCGGATGATTTCCGAGAAGACCGATCCGTTCTTTTTCTCGTGGTACTGGATTCGGGACGATCCGTCTGCGGGGGGACGCGTTCTCATCGGATGCGGCGGGAGTGCGTCATCTGCCGCATCACCGGACACGGTATGTATCGGATATTCGGTCCTGGAGGAGTACCAGAACCAGGGCTATGCCACCGAGGCGGTACGGCATCTCATCCCGGTACTCTTCTCCCTTCCGGGAATCCGGCAGATTATGGCGACGACCTACCCGTACCTGGCTGCATCGATCCGGGTACTCGAAAAGAACGGTTTCGTGTATTCCGGCGAGAACTGCAACTGGGAGGGAATTGAAGAAGGGACGGCCGTATATCTGCGAAAGAAACCCGAAGAGGCAGATAAGTTCTGATCATCTGCGCCCATCCGGGGTCGAAGAGTGCATCCTGGTTATCAGAAAATCAAACAGCCAGAAGGCCCCTGGATCGCCAGGAGAACCGCACCTATATCGGTAGCTTCTCCTAACCTCTTTTGCATGGGTTCAGTGCTGGAAGAGAAGAGGGACGAAATACAGGCATATGTGAAGGGTGTGTTCCAGGCATCTGGGTCCCACGGATATGACCACGTCCTCCGGGTTACCCGTCTTTGCGAATCGATCGGGGCTCGTGAAGGTGCCGACATGGCGGTTCTGGTCCCTGCAGCCCTGCTCCACGACATCGCCCGGCCGATCGAGGAGGAGTGCGGCATCCCGCACGAGATCGAGGGCGCCCGCATTGCAGAGCATTTCCTGCGCGAGATCCGGTACGACGAGAGGCTGATCCCGGCGGTTATCCATGCAATCAGGGCTCACCGCTTCAGCACGTATACCACGCCGGAGACGCTCGAGGCCAAAATACTCTCTGATGCCGACAAGCTCGATGCGATGGGCGCTATCGGAATTGCCCGGACATTCATGCAGGCCGGTGAGAAGGGCGGAGATATCCTGGATGCCGCCGCCCATATCCACGAAAAACTGCTGAAACTGAAAAGTCGCATGTATACTCATACGGGGCGCGAGCTTGCAGAAAAAAGGCACCTGGTGCTCACAGCCTTTGCCCGCGCCCTTGAAGACGAGATGGATACGCAATAAGCCATTCTACAGAATGGGATACCATTCAGAACCGAATCACGGCATGCCTCCCTCGCGAGAAGAGGCATCTCTCATGGCCGAAGAGTGGGCCCCGGTCATATCCAGAAAAGAGCCTCCTCGCTGTTTTGTGTGGGGAGACTGA
>LKUF01000458.1 GCA_001412335.1 Methanolinea sp. SDB | reverse complement strand
GCCCAGAAGACCTTCACGATACGGAGCGTATTCTGCGTGACGGGTTCACTGAAGTCGCCACCCGGGGGGGAGACCGCACCGATGACCGATATCGATCCCGTCTCCTTCCCGCTTCCGCACACGAGGACACGCCCGGCACGTTCATAGAAATCGGCCAGGCGCGATCCCAGGTAGGCAGGGTAGCCCTCCTCTCCAGGCATCTCCTCGAGCCTTCCCGATATCTCCCGCATCGCCTCGGCCCACCGCGATGTCGAGTCTGCCATGAGCGCGACGTCGTACCCCATGTCACGGAAATACTCGGCAATGGTGATGCCGGTATAGACCGATGCTTCGCGGGCCGCAACCGGCATGTTGGACGTATTTGCAATCAGGATCATGCGGTTCATCAGCGGTTCCCCGGTCTTTGGATCTTCGAGGGTCGGAAATTCGGTGAGAACGTCGGCCATCTCGTTTCCCCTCTCCCCGCACCCGATAAACACGATTATATCGGCATCGGCCCACTTGGCCAGCTGGTGTTGGACAACCGTCTTTCCTGATCCAAAAGGTCCGGGTATTGCTGCAGTGCCACCCTTTGTGATGGGAAAGAGGGTATCGATGATCCTCTGGCCCGTGATGAGCGGTTTTTGCGGGTCGAGTTTCTCCTTCACGGGACGAGCTGATCTCACCGGCCATCTCTGGACCATGGTCAGGTCGAAGGACTGGTCCCCGTTCCTGACAGTCGCGATAGTCTCCCTGATCGTGTACGTGCCGGCAGAGGCGATCATGTGGATCCTTCCCGAGATGCCGGGGGGCACCATGATCTTGTGGATGATCGTGGTGCTCTCCTGGACCTCCCCCAGCGTATCGCCGCCGCTTACCTGGTCGCCTTCTTTTACCGCCGGGTTGAATTCCCACTTCTTCGCTTCCGTTAGCGCCGGGAGTGTTGCTCCCCGGCTGATGAAGTCGGCCCACAGGACATTTATCTCCCGCAGGGGTCTCTGGATACCGTCATATATATTCCCTAAAAGACCGGGTCCAAGTTCAACCGAGAGCGACTCTCCGGTTCGTAATACCGCTTCGCCCGGCACGATGCCCGCAGTCTCCTCGTAGACCTGTATCGTCGCGACATCCTCCTCGAGCGTGATGATCTCGCCGATCAATTCCTGCCTGCCGACTTTCACGATCTCAAACATCCGTGCACCACGAAGCCCGCTGGCCAGTACGACCGGGCCGGTGACCCGGATTATGACGCCTGCCTGTGACGTCATCACATATCCACTCCTATCCGATCCATTCCAACCATTCTCATGAGATCATCCTCGATTATTGGGGCTGTTCCATCTCCGGTTCCCGCTCCTGATAGTACAACAATGACAGGATATACCCTCCTCTCTCTTCGTATCCCTGCCAGGAAAGGCCCGATCTCTGCTGCAAAGCGTTCAAGCAGGATGATAATCCCGATTCCGGGGTCGCTGGCAAATCGTTTGCATGCCTCCTCCGCCTCGGCAGGGGTATTCACGATACACGCGGCATGGACACCCGCAAGCTGGAACCCCCATACCAGGTGCTCATCGCCAACCACTGCAATCTTCATGACCCGGCCCTCTCGGATACCATCCGGGGCATTGTGCTCTCCGGTAGCACGATTCCCTGCAACGAATGCGCTATGATCCTGATATTCCGGATCTCGAACTGCCTGGCAACTGCAAACTTGATCAACGGCCCCCCTGTAAGGTGGTACGTAGAGGAGAGAACCTGGACCTTGTGCAGCAGGAATTGTTCAAGTACGAATTCAAGGTCCTGCAGGCGTCCTGACAGCTCAAATCCCGGGACTGCCGGGTGGAGTGCCTCATAATATTCCGTCCCCGAGATCTGCTGGACGATGTCCATGATGCCGGGTAATTCGAGGAGTTGCCTGAGACGCCATTCCTCGTATACGGCTCCACCCGGAAAGAAGAGACGGGAGGATTCTTCGGGCCCAATTCCAAATGACCGGGCACGCAGAAGGGTCAGCAGATTTACGATGTCAGTGTATACCCCGCAGAATTCCCTGACTGGTCCGGCGATCACAGCATCGACTTTTTGAACAGATCGGTGGATATCTGAGAACGCTGCCCTGTCAAGGGCTGATTCGAGAGGAAAGGTGATCCGGGTCTCCTGGTATTCGGGAAGTGCAAGACCAAGCACCCTGCCGTACGGTTCCTGGGGAATCCGGGATATCACCTCTTCTACCGATGGGGACTGGGCAAGGGACTCGATTATATCGGGTGATATGACACCGACCGTGACCATCCTCTGTTTGAGGAGATCCGGTGGGAAACCGGCATGAAGGAGGCGTATAGCCTTTTTCAGCTCCTCTATCTCAAGAAAGGAATGAAATGCCTGGAAGAACGGCCTGATACTATCAGGCACGGATTCTTCGAGCTTGATGTATTCCCCGACATACAACCGATCAAGTGCCGTGTCGATGTCCGGGCTCTCGGTTGACTCTTTCATGGGGACAGGGAATCCTGCTTCCCTCATGTTTCCATACAACTCGAAGAGACTCTTTGACTCCGAGAGAATTTCGAGATCGTATGGCCTGATGTACGGGTTGCCAATCGCCTTTACCCGTGCTACAGGGAATGCAAAAGCCGCGATATGAATGAGAATTCTAAAGTAACCAAGGAAAGTGACGATTATGAATAAAAGCAGTATGAAGATGCCGAGACCTGCGACAAGGACCTGTTCGGAACTCATCCCGAGTTCGCTGGAGAAGACTGCCAGGATATCCCCGGGATCGGTCATTCCTCCGGCACCTCCCGCTCTCCGGACAGGATCCCGGCGACTTCGAAGATGAGGTCCCGTCGCATTCGCTCGAGACGGGCTTCGAACGTATTATCCACACGCCTGGTGCCAGACCCTGTCCTCAGGAGCACGCCCCCGGATGTCGGTATTGGTTCGTCTGACATGCGGACTTTCTTTTCAGTCTCTTTTGCCAGGATCGATTCCAGAACAGGAATATCACGGGAGTTTGCGCTGATTGTGAGATCTCCAGCCCCGATCTTTTCGATTCCGTCCTGTATCAGGTATTTCAGGATTTCGGGGTATTCGGGCGATCCGGAGATTGCAGTGATCCTCTCCCTGGCACGATCGAAGCAGTTCGAAATAAGGTTCTCGCGGGCGTTCCTCACGGTCTGGCGCCCTTCCATTCTCGCCTGGGCAAGCATCCGTGACACCTCTGCATCGACCTCCCTTTTACGCGCTGCGATCTCGGCATTTTTTTCCGCTTCTGCGGCCGTCTTCTCCTTCTCCAGGTATCGTGCAGCCTCTTCTTCTGCGGTTCTTCGTATGGCCCTGGCCGTATCAGCCGCTTCAAGGGAGATCTTCTCTATGATCTTTTCGACGCTCATGGACGCTCCAGTTTATCAGATGGTAAAGATACCGAGTCCAAACAGTATCAATATTGCAATTAGCAGCCCGAATATGGCAAAAGTCTCGGACATTGCCGCAAAGACGAGGCTCCGGCCCATCGAATCAGGGTGTCTTGCCGTTGCTGCTATTCCCGCTGCAGACGTGATACCCTGGCCTATCGCTGAGAACCCTCCCAGTCCGACGGCAATCCCGGCACCTATGGCAGCGACTCCGACTGCGACAGTCGTGATGAAGTCATGGGTTATGATTCCGGTGAATGCCATGAGGAGAATGGCGACAAGGAGCCCGTAGATCGCCTGCGTCTC
>LKUF01000457.1 GCA_001412335.1 Methanolinea sp. SDB | reverse complement strand
CCAATCAACCCCCGGGGCGGCGCCCACGCGGCGGGGGGCGAAGCCCCTCCTTTAGCGTACCAAAACAGAGGCGGAGCGGACGGAGCGGAGTGGAGACGAACTTGGCGGGGCGTCTAAACTTTATCGCTATTTATAGGAACGAAACCTGGATTTGTGCCTCAATTAGTAATTATTGCGTTTCAATTTTTCCAATGTCTCTGGATTATAAAGCCTCAAAAAATCCTCGAAATATACCATGAGCTCGTTTTCTAATTGTCTGCACATTCCACAACCGCAAAACGTGATAGCAAGATCTCCTTTGCCGATTTGGTTCATCGCGCCATATTTGAATCCAAATGGCATTCTTTCCAACTCACATGCGTAGATTCTATCTGGCTCTTTCGAGTCTCTCACCGGCGAGACTGATTCAAAATCGGGCACTTTTTTTAGAAGATTCATGATTCTAGGAGTCTTCAGATATCGACCACAGCTCCCACAGAAGAGTGCGGATCCAAGATTATTCTGTCCGCAGTCTGGACATCTCATAGGATAGAAAAAGTACCGTTCCTGTTCCATACCATGGAATTTCATGCTTGCGGATCATGCTTCAGATCTTATAATGTTAATGAAAAATTGGCAGAGAAACGATTGATGGATTGGAGATGTCCTTCATACACAGGTGTGGGATTGGAAAGATATCAAAATAGGTGATGCGAGTGGCAGGAATCGAACCTGCGAACTCCTACGAGAACCGATCTTGAGTCGGTCACCTTTGGCCTCTTGGTTACACTCGCGCTCAATGTTGCATTACTGAGAGGGTGATCTACCGCCATAATTCTTATGTGGTCTTGAGTCTGTCGCCGTTGGCCAGCTTGGCTACCCTCGCGCATCCATACATGGTATCTGAAGAATTATTAGCATTCTCTCATCCTTCCATGAAAACCAGGTACCCTGCTGGATGATGCATCATGCTTATGTAAGATTTGGCACACTACTATTACGATGGCAGACAAGATTGACAGGGACGAAATAATCCGCCGTGCGGGCCTCGAGCGGTGGGTCCTCCCGGGCAGGAGCTACCCGGCGCCGCTTCCTGATGAACTTGCACCCTATTACTGCTATACACGCGACGGCGGGCATTCCATCCTTGTCGTAATCGAAAGCGAGTATAAACCGGGAGATGAACCCGAAGGCTACATTGTCGCAGCTCCTGTAAAGACCGTGCTCAAGTACGACTACGAGGTGCGGGACGGCCGGGTCTGGTCACAGATTCCGTACGACAACGATGACGGGCTGCTCGTGGACGAGGACGAAGAGGTGGAATACTAGGCAAAGATCGAGCGGTGCCGCCCAGGGTCAGGGAATAACCTGGGAGTGATCTTTTCCACTCTTCTCCTCAATATCCAACCCGCCGCCAAACAGGGCTCTCTTCATTCTGCGTATCACTGCGAAAAAATTCGAAGTTAAGCCAGATTTTAATACATCTCGTGGGTCATGGTGATGTATGACACGAAGAGTTGTCCTGTCCCTCTTCATCCTTGCCGCCGTCCTGGTGGCATTCTCCGGGTGCATATCACCACAGTTTACGGAAAGTTCCCCGTCATACACCTGGACAGATGAAGTGGCGGTCCAGGAGGCATATGACGGAGGGTATGCCCCGTCAGTCGCATATTCTAAGACCGCAAACGCCGGGTATGATACGGCGGACCAGATGATCGTGCAGAAGTCCTCCATTGAACTCGAGGTGCAGGATGTCCCTGCCGCACTCGACTCCATCAAGTCGATCGCAACCGTCCACGGCGGCTATATCGGCTCGATGTCTGTCAATACCAGGAGCGGTGACCGGCTGTATGGTCTCGCGACCATACGAGTGCCTGCTTCGTCGTTCGACCCGGTAATCGAAGAGATAAAGAAGATCGGCACCGTAAAGTCGCAGTCACTCCAGGCCGACGACGTCACCGAGGAGTATATCGACCTTCAGGCGCGAAGAGACGCCCTTTCCGGCCAGCTTGTCCAGTACCAGCGGATCATGGAGAAGGCAGAGAACGTATCCGAGATCCTCGAGGTGCAGCAGGCGATCGAACGGGTCCAGGTCGAACTTGACCGCATCGACGGCCGGCTCAAGTACCTCGACAACCGGGTGGATTACGCGACCATCACGGTATCCGTGCACGAACCCGAGGGCGTGGGCACCGGAGGCGGATTCTCCATCACATCGGTGATCAACGACGGGATCGCCGGGTTGCTTGCGGTCACCGCGGGAATCGTGATCGTCGTCATCTCCCTGGTCCCCTTTATCATCCTTGCAGGAATCGCCTACCTGGTATACCGGGTATGGAAACGGAGAAAGGCAAAAGATACGTGAACAGGCCACCCTCCGGCTGCGCGCGGGAGAGGCGGGGTCCATCACTGACACTCTTTTTTTGGCACTTCGCGAGCTGGTGTGATACATTTTGTGGGGGCTATCCGCCCCCACACCCCC
>LKUF01000456.1 GCA_001412335.1 Methanolinea sp. SDB | reverse complement strand
AAAAAAATTCCGCTATAATTATTTTGACTGCTGACGATTTAGTACACGACATCAATGAGCTACCTCGTCTATGTCGCGGTATTCGGCACTGTTGCAGTTTTTTACCTGGGGTTACGTGATGCACGTATATTTTACCGGACCGGGCTTGCAGGATACAGAAAAGCTTCCTACCAGGGTGTGATCTGGGGTGCGGCAGCACTCTTCGGGCTCGCCGTGGCAATGTATACCGCTCTTGAAATTCTCGGACTCGGTATTATACTTGGTGCGCTTTACCTGCAGGGCCGCATAGAGAGGGAGAAGATATGGGATGGGGAAAGCACGTGGGAACGGGTCCTGGGAAGTGCCCGGCTTCGTTGACTGACAGGGAATGGTGATACAGGATGCTTCAGAAACCAAGGGGAACCAGGGATTTTTTACCGGACGAGATGGAAAGCCGGCGTCACATAGAAAGTCTGATGAGAGAAACTGCCGGAAGATGGGGATACAGGGAGATCTGCACCCCGGAATTCGAGGAACTGGAACTCTTCACGATCCGATCCGGTGAGGGTATCATCCAGGAGATGTACGTCTTCGAGGACAAAGGAGGGAGAAAACTCGCCCTCCGGCCTGAAATCACCGCCCCCGTGCTTCGCATGTATGTAAATGAGGGACACGTCCTTCCAAAGCCGATAAGGTGGTTCTATTTTGCCGACTGTTTCAGGTACGAGCGTCCACAGAAAGGTCGTTACAGGCAGTTCTGGCAGTTCGGGGTGGAACTGATAGGTATCGACACTCCCATTGCAGAGGCCGAACCCGTAATGCTCGGATCCGATATCCTCAAAGCATCGGGCATCTCTTTTGTCACTCATGTCGGCCACCTTGGGCTCATGAACACGATGCTCTCCGGTCTCTTGCCTGAAGAGAAGCGAAAGATCCGCATGTGCCTCGACAAAAAAGATCTCGGTACACTTGAGGAATACCTGGATTCATTGAAAAAATCCGATCTGGCCGCATCACTCGTGGATCTTGTCCAGTGCCGGGATATAACAGACGCACTCGAGATTGCAGGAGATATGCCTGAAAAAGAACAGATAATCGAGATATTTTCCATTCTCGACAACTCCGGACTTGAATATACTCTGAATGCCGGTATTGCACGAGGCCTCGATTATTATACCGGCCTGGTATTCGAGTGTTTTGCTGAAAACCTCGGAGCGGAAAACCAGGTGCTCGGAGGAGGATCATACAGGCTTGCCCACCTCTTCGGAGGCAAAGATACACCGTCTTCGGGCTTTGCCATCGGTTTTGACAGGGTGATGGTGGCCCGTGGTGACACTTCACATATTTCCAAAAAGGTGGTACGGATCGTTTTTACGCCAGAGGGACGGGACTGGGCACTTGAAGCCGCTTCGGTCCTGCGAGGCAGGGGGATCAGGACGGAGATGGATCTCTCATCCAAATCCCTCGGCTCACAGCTCTCAATGGCCGCAAAAGCTGCCGATTATGCAGTAATTGTCGGGGAAAGGGAATCCCGTGCAAGGATGGTCATGCTCAAGAACCTTGGATCGGGGGTCCAGCAGGAGATGGAGCTGGAAGAGGCGGCAGACGAGGTGATCAGGAGTGACCCTCGCTGAGGACCTTGCCAAGCAGCAGCGAAGCATCAGTGTCGCCGAATTTTTCGAGAAGAACAAGCATCTTCTCGGCTTCGATTCCCCCACGAGAGGGATCATCACCACCATCAAGGAAGCGATCGACAACTCGCTCGATGCATGCGAGGAGGCAGGCGTCCTCCCTGACATCTATCTCAGGATTCAGAGGGTCGACGCCGAGGTTATGCGCATCATCGTCGAAGATAACGGGCCGGGTATCATTCCCGACCAGGTCCCGTACGTCTTCGGAAAACTTCTCTACGGATCGCGCTTTCACCAGATAAAGCAGAGCAGGGGCCAGCAGGGTATTGGAATCAGCGCCGCGGTCCTCTACGCGCAACTGACCACGGGAAAGGCGAGCTCGGTGATATCGAGGACAGGTGCAGACAGGCCTTGTTTCCGCTTTGATATCCAGATTAAGATCGAGTCCAATGAACCCGATGTGATAGCAAAGGAAGAGATCGAGTGGGACCGCACACACGGAACGAGGGTGCAGATCGAGTTTAAGAGCACGATGGCCGCGAGAAAACGGCTGCTTGAATACCTGAAATATACCTCGGTCGTCAACCCTCACGCCCGGATCAGGGTGGATCTCGAAGACGAATCATTTGTATTCGAACGTGTCAGCGACGAGGTCATCGAGTGCCCAACTCCCATAAAGCCTCATCCCCACGGGATAGAGCTCGGACAGTTCAAACGTATGCTGGCAGGGAACAACTCTCCGCTCCAGACCTTTCTCGTTGAAAATTTCAGCCGGGTCGGTGAGAAGACTGCACGGGAGATGTGCAGCGTTTCTGGTCTCTCACCAGACATGCCTGCTGGAAGTCTCGGCCCGGAGGAGCAGAGATCACTTCTCATTGCCATGCAGGAGATGAAAGTACCTGCTCCGCCCACATCCCAGTGTCTCTCGCCGATAGGAGAGGATCTCATCATCCGCGGACTTGAAAAGGAGTTCCAGATCGATTTTATCAAGGCCCGCACCAGGCCCAGTTCCGTCTTTGCCGGACATCCCTTCGTGGTCGAGGCTGCAATCGGGTACGGAGGGAGGCTCGTCCCCGAAGGAAACGCACAGATTCTCCGTTTTGCCAACCGGGTCCCCCTGGTCTACCAGCAGGGAGCATGCGCCATCACGGGGGCCGTTGCCGGAATAAACTGGAAAAATTACGGTATCTCGCAGGCTGGCCTCCCCACGGGACCGCTTCTCGTACTTGTCCATGTCGCATCCACCAATGTCCCGTTCACGAGCGAAAGCAAGGACGCGATCGCATCTATTCCCGAGATCGAGAGAGAGATCACCCTCGCGCTTCAGGATCTCGGGAGAGATCTCAAGAAGTACCTCTCCCGCAGGGACAGAAACAAGCTGCAGGAGGAGCGTGCACGGGCGGTCTGTGCCGTCATCCCTGAACTGGCCGCGAAGGTTGCCGAGATCCTGGATCTTCCGCCGCCGGACATTTCATCCATCGAGGGCAGGATAATGAAGCGCCTTGTCGCCAGGAGGAGGACAGAGGATAACCGGACGATTATCGAGGTCAGGAATTACACCTCCGTTTCGGGCCGGATTACATTATACGATATGTCAGGAGATCCCGGAGAGAACGTCGAACCGCCGCCTGCGTTTGTGAGCGAGCTCGACGGGGAGTATACCCGGGTATGGCAGATCGAGATCGAGCCGGGTTCTGTCTGGACAGCAAGCTACCTCGGCGCCGGAAACGGATCGATGGAGATCAGGGGCATTGATGAGAAGA
>LKUF01000455.1 GCA_001412335.1 Methanolinea sp. SDB | reverse complement strand
CCGCCGGGAAACGGCATGCCGACCGGGTGGCCCGGGAGATCCTGCACGAACATGCAGAACCCGGAGAGAAGGTACTTGAGGAACCGCAGGCTCAGCTTCTCCGGATCTCCCGAAGAACACTGTACTGCCACCATCTTCCAGTATTCGCCCGCATTCTTCGCGAGGGGTTCGCCCATGCGGGAAAACGTGCCCTGCTGGTTCATGAGCCTGAGCGCCTGATAGGTCCCATGCAGGTGTGCGGTGATGGTCTCTTCGAGTCTCTTCCGAAGTTCCGGATTGAAATCATGAATTGAACCGGAAAAGTTCCAGCGCATCTGCTGCAGGTCTCTCGTAGAGTACGAGAGCACGATCTCTGCAATTGCCTGCCCAAGATCGCCCCGTGTTGTCTTCTTTCCGAGTTCCAGGCACTTTCCTGCAATATTTTCGTGATCCATGGTGTTGGTTCTCCCTCAAAACATCGTCATGTGGACGAATGAACGTCTTCGGCGCTTTCACCAGGCAGAACCCGAAACCCTGTCCTCTCCGGTAAATTACCTACAAATTACGTGATGTATCCATATAATCATACCATTCAGACCCTCGACTTCTTCATGAACCCTGGTCTGATGGGTCCTGATGAAAATGCGGGCACGAAGTCAGGCAGTCGGCACATGCATTGACCTTGCGGTTCGCGAGAAGATTGAGGAGCCGGTTCGAGAACGGGATACGAATCCCTGACCGCATGAACGGGACCATGACCGGGAGGAGGAATCCGGGAAACGAACCGGTCACGTTCCTGCATCTGAAGAGATCGAGGGTGCCTGGAGACAGAGCGTGTTCGGGACATGCCCTGATGCATTTTCTGCAGTGGGTGCAGATCTCGCCGGACGGTTCCGGCCGCGGAGTCTCCTCCATGCCGATGCTCGTGACAACAGCCCCAAGGCCGATCCTGCACCCGTGACGGTACGAGATGAGCAGCCTGTTGTCCCCTATCTCCCCGAGTCCTGCATCTGCAGCGCAATGCGGGAGTGAAAGCTCACCCTTGATTGTCCCACCCGAGAGTATGACCGAACGGACAGGTTTTGCCTCGAAGCCGCTCCCTTGCAGAGCAGACGTAAGGTCATCCTCAACGTCCCGTATATTTCTGACAAAGTCCCGGACTTTCGAAGAGATCTCCGCCGGGGTCCCTGAGAAGAGATCCTTGTCCATCTCCAGGCAAAACAGGATCATCGTCTCTGCGGAGGCAAGCAGGTCGCACGGACGGCGGCCGGCGGGTGCATGGAGGGATGATGCGGAGACGACCGCGTATAAATCGATATCGCGATCATGGAAAAAGCCGGCGATATAATCCCTGTCGATCACCGGTGTGCTGACGCCTGTCATCCGGTATCAGGTTTCTTCTCCCGGAATAAAAGATACGGGCTCTTTTCTCCCTGGTGTGGGTGGGATTGATGAACCGGATACATTTT
>LKUF01000454.1 GCA_001412335.1 Methanolinea sp. SDB | reverse complement strand
CCCGCGGGCGGCAATAAATACGATTACGTGCAGTGGGCGCTGGAGGTGGATCATGTCGCTGCGGCCTGGTGCTATCCGATCGCCCAGGGCCTGGGCACGGTGGACGTGGTGATACTGGCCAACGAGGACACGACCGGAAATGAAATTCCCAGCTCGTCGGCGCGGATCGGTGCCGTAACGTCGGTCTCGTCGTACGAACTGGTCGACTCCGGCGCGACCTTTACCACCGGCCATGCCGTGGCCGCCGGAGACGTGGTGGAAAACCCGCTGCGCGAAACCAGTACGACCGTGGTGTCCGTGGACGATGCCGATACGCTGACGCTGGCAGACGATATTTTCCCGTTCGCCGGAGATCCGTATATCGTGCATTGCCAGTGCGGCACCAGCACCTCGGTAAGCTCCGGAAAACTGGTGGACAGCGCGGGGGCGTTCACGGACGCGACCTATACCGTGCATGCCGGAGATGCGGTGGAAAACCTGGCCAGCCGGGCAACCACGACCGTGGTGTCCGTGGATGACGCCAATACGCTGACGCTGGCCGCCGATATTTTTACGGCGGCCGACACGCCGTACGCGGTGCGCGGCCTGGTGGCCCGGGTGAAATCGCACATCGACCCGCTGCGGCCCGTGACCGCATCGAAAGTGCGCGTCATCGCGCCCACAACGACTACCCAGGCGGTGACCATGACGGTAACCGGCTCCGGCGTGGATCCGTCCGCGATTGCGGCCGAGATCGAGGCCGAAATGAATCGTCTGATACCGGATCAGACGCTCTATGTTGCGAAACTGATCCAGATCGCAATGGACAGCGGCGCGGAAAATGCGGCCGTCACGGTGCCCGCGACCGATGTCACGCCCTCTACCTACCAGATGATCCGGCCGGGGGTGATCGATGTCACATAAAAACGTGCTGAAAATGTTGTTCCCGGTGGAACTGGGAGGCGTGTTCGATGGCGATCTGGCCCTGGAGGGGCAGCAACTGGACGCCGCACAGGCATCGGCGGAACGGCTGCTGCGGGAAATGTTTCCCCAGACGTGCGACGAGACCATCGAGGACTGGGAGCGGGTATGCGGCCTGACGCCGGCACCCACGGACACGCTCCAGATGCGACAGGAACGGGTGGTCCGCAAGCTCCGGGAATTCGGCGGGCTGTCCCTGCCCTATTTCGCGAGCCTGGCCGAGGCGGCCGGATACACGTTCGGCATCGAGGAGTTACAGGCGGGCACGGGCGGCTACGGCGACGAGGGGATCTTCCGGTGGCGGGTCACCTTCACGAATACGCCGCTGTATTATTTTCGCGCCGGGCAGTCCCGGGCGGGAGAGCGGCTGGTCGACGGGCCGTCTGCCGATGCGCTGGAGGGCCTGTTCACCGAAATCAAACCGGCTCACACGCAGATCATTTTTGCATACGCATAAGGAGTTGCTATGGCGAAAACCGTATTTTCCGACACTCCGCCGCAGGGAACAATCGTAACCGCCGCGTTCCTGAACGCGGTCAACCGACACCGCCATACCGGGCGGGACAACGACGGCGAGGGAGCGCTCGATTTCGCGGTGGATACGGGCACGTCCAACGCCTATGTCGTGGCGTTGAGCCCCGCGCTCGATGCCGTGATCACCGGCATGCCGATCTATTTTAAGGCCGCGAACCCGAACACCGGCGCCTCGACGCTGAACGTCAATTCGCTGGGCGCGAAAGCCCTTCGGAAAAACGGCGTCGACGCCCTTGCGGCCGGTGACATACAGGCCGGACAGATCGTGCTGGTCATCTACGACGGGACTTATTTCCAGATTATCGGGCTGTCTGCCGGACACACCGGCGATATACGGATGTCCCTGTCGAGCACGCCGAAAACGGGCGAGATCAAATTAAACGGAGCGGAGCTGTCGCGATCGGCATATTCCCGATTGTGGGTATGGGCGCAGGCCAATTCCGTCGTGGTCCCGGAGGCGGACTGGCAGACCGCGTACTGGGGCGCGTTTTCCAGCGGAGACGGCTCGACGACGTTCCGGGTTCCGGATTTCCGGGGCGAGTTTTTTCGGGGATTCGACGACGGCCGGGGCGTGGATGCCGGGCGCGTATTCGGGGAGTGGCAGGCAGATGAACTGAAAGCGCATAGTCACGTAATATCCCCATCCGTCACGTCGGATTCCGGATCCAGTGCTGATGGACCGGACAACAACGGCGATGGAGCCAATATTTCCGCAACGCAGGAAACCGGCGGCGTTGAAACCCGTCCGCGAAACATAACGGTGTATGTGTTCATTAAATATTAAAAGGATTTGGCCATGAAAATCTATCATTACAGCCGTGCAACCGGTGAATACCGGGGGACTGGCACCGCGGATCCGGATCCGTTGCGACCGGGCGGGTATCTGATCCCGGCCAATTCAACCACCCAGGCTCCGCCGGCGACAGGCGGCAACGAGGTCGCGGTATTCGAGACCGGGCAGTGGGTG
>LKUF01000453.1 GCA_001412335.1 Methanolinea sp. SDB | reverse complement strand
CTGAAATCAAAAAATCGGCGTCTCTCTTTGTATTTTTCCAGCGTAAGGATTTTAACATGGAAACGCATTCTATCTTTTAAGAAAAAGCGCAAAAATGAATGATGTCCACCCTCATTCATCAGGGAGAGTATGTCGACAACCATGCACTCTTGCGGTTCCCGGAGATCTGGAGGGTGCATGAAGAACCCGGTAACCGGGTTGCTGCCAGGGGCGTTTGCCTCTGGCACTGTCCGGTCAGGCACCTGATCCCCAAAGGAGAGAGAAATGGAGATAACCAGGGATAATAGAAATGTTCCACCCATAGACGAACGGATAACCGTCCTTGAGAGGAAGGTAAAGGATATGGAGGCCCTCTTGAAAGGTCTCACGGATGAAATGCTTGATCTGAAGTCTGTTGCGATGCGGCTGTCCAAGTCAGAGGACAGGCGAACCGAGATGAGGGCGGTGAAGCCATCATCAGGCCAGCAGAGCACCGTGATCATGCAGAAAAAGACCGCCCAGGTCCATAGCGGCATGAGGATTCCCCAGCCTGCACCCGAGAAGGAACCTGAGAAGATGGATATGATCATGCAACCTGACGGAACCCTCAAACCAGAGAGGAGAAAGTCAAGCGATTATATCGTCGCTTCGGCAGGGTACGGAAAGAAAGCCAAGCAGGTCCGTGGGAGCGGGTCCAGGTCCGGTGACATGATCGTTGCCGAGGACGAGGACGAAGAACCACCAACCAAAAAGCGATAGTTCCAACAAAAAAGTGACAGGGGCCTGCCGTCAGTGCACATCACGCAGCTGGAGATAGATAATTTCAAATCTTTCACAAAAAAGACCAAAATTCCCTTTTACGAAGGCTTCTCTGTCATATCCGGTCCAAACGGATCAGGGAAGAGCAATATCGTCGACAGCATACTCTTTGTCCTGGCACTCTCCGGCTCCAGAACGCTTCGGGCGGAAAAGCTGACCGACCTGATAAACCTGAACTCGGGAAAGAATACCGCCGAGGTGACGATCACCCTCTCGGACGGTACCAGGATCAGGCGACGTATTAAGCGTACCGCGAGTGGCTATTACAGCTACAATTACTTAAACGACCGTCTCTGCAAGCAGGCTGATGTGACGGAATACCTCTCCCGGTTCGGTATCAAGCCTCATGGATATAATGTCGTCATGCAGGGGGATATCACCCGCATCATCGAGATGGGCGACTTTGAGCGGAGAAAGATGATCGATGAGATCGCCGGTGTCGCGGAGTTCGATGCCAAGCGTGACCAGGCGCTGACAGAGCTCGAGGTGGTGAGGGAGCGGATAGAACGCGAGGAGATGCTGTTGCACGAGCTTGCAGTGCGGCTCGAGGAACTTGCGGTTGAACGCAAGCAGGCGCTGGCCTACCAGGGATGGCAGGAGAAATTCAACCATTTCGAGAGTTGCAGGGCGGTGGCAATGCTCCACGAGCAGGAAAAGGAGCTCGCGGCACTTGTGCGGGTGATCGAAGAACAGAACATATCCCTTGAACGCGTCAAATCCGACAAGAGCCACGAAGAGAACGAACTGTCCTACCTGCAGGCCGATCTGGCCGATATAGACGAACAGATCAACCAGAAGAGCGGCTCAGAGTACCTGAAACTGATTGCCGACCTTGAGGAGGCGAAGGCCCAGATACGGCTCTCGGAACAGAGCATAACCCGGTTCAGGAAAGACAAGGAGGGGAGCCTGGAAGCGATAAACCGAACTTTCGTGGACATGAAGCGCAGCGAGACCCGTGTGGGCGAGTGCAGCCAGTCCATCCGGGAACTCGGTATCGATAGGACAAACCTCGCGATGGAGGCGGCAACTGCCCGGGCGCAGGTCGAGAATATCGAATCCGCGATCCAGTTGCAGAGCAGGGACGCGGAGGGTGCCAGGGACGAGCTCTTCTCGCTCATGAGCCTGGTCGACGAGAGGAAAGCGAAGAGATCCGACATTCTCCACCAGAAGGACATGCTGCTTGAGAGGAGTCGGCTCCGCAGCTCGGAGAAGGAGCGGCTGGACGAGCGTCTTCGTGTCATATCAGAGGATTACAACTCCCGCATCGCCCAGAGAGATGAATGCGCCAGGGAGATACTGGCAAAGAAAGAAGAGAAGGAGACGATGGACAGGGATCTCTCGAAGATCGAGTCCGGTCTTTTTGCAAAGCGGTCCACCCTCGAGCGCGTGAAGGAGGAATACCGGGGATACGAACAGGAGGTGATGCGGCTCGAAGCCCAGCAACAGGCACGGGGAGAGAGTGGGGGCCGGGCAATGGAGGCGGTGAGAGGCATGGACGGCGTATACGGAACCGTGGCCCAGCTCGGGAGGACCACGCCTGAGTATGCGACCGCCCTGAACGTGGCCGCCGGATCACGAATCCACTATGTCGTCGTCGAGAATGACCAGGTTGCAACTTCGGCAATAACTTTCTTAAAAGAGAACAAGCTCGGGAGGATGACATTTCTCCCGCTCACCAGGCTGAAACCGCCAGCATTGTCGCCAGTCGAGGGTGAGGGGATCCTCGGGTATGCCGTCGATATGCTGGAATTCGATCCCCGGTTCCGCGATGCATTCCGGGTGGTCTTCGGTGCCACGGTTGTTGTTGATTCTCTCTCGCGTGCCCGGAAGCTGATGGGGAGGTACCGCATGGTCACACCCGATGGGGAGCTCCTCGAGAGGACAGGTGCAATGACCGGCGGGAGTTTCAAGAAGGTCCAGAAAGGTTTCGGAACCGCGGTCGAGGACGATATCATACGCCTGCGCCAGAAGATGGCATCGCTCGAGAGTGAAATTGCGGATCTTGAGAGTGCCGTGAAGAGAGGGACCGACGAGATCGATGCCAGGAGGAGGTCGCGTGCCGAGACGGACCAGGAGATCGGCCGCCTGGCGATGAGGGAGGAGGAGTTTTCCAAGCAGGCAGAAACGCTTGAACAGGAGAGGGAGCGGATCGGGGAGGCCCTGGCCCTCATCGCAGGCGAGGTGAAGGCTGGAACGACCGAGCTTGCGGCGCTCGAGGTGACGCTTGACAATACCACCGATGAGATAAACCAGATCGGAAAAAAGATCGATTCCATCAAGAAGCGCCTCGAAGATACCGACATTCCCGCACTCTCAGAAGAGCTCGAGAAGAAGAAGCGTGAAGCTGATGATATCGAGCGGAGGCTTCGCAACAAGGAGTCCGATATCGCCGATCTCCAGCGGGAACGCCAGCACTTCAATGCACGGGTGGAGGAGTTAAAGGCGGAGAACGAGCGGATAGGCGCACGGAACAGTGAACTTGATGCGGAGATATCTGCCGCCCATGAGCAGATAGAGTCGAGTAAAGGCGAGATAGCCCGGATCGAAGAGAGGCAGAAGGAATTCTCAGGGGAACTTGATAACCTGCGGGCCAAGCATACCGGGGTGGCCGAGGCAATCAGGGAGTCGGAGAGACATCTCCTGGAATTCGAGGCCGCAATGGA
>LKUF01000452.1 GCA_001412335.1 Methanolinea sp. SDB | reverse complement strand
TCTGCCCCTGCCCGACGATGCTCACTCCAAAAGACCTTAAGTACCGCATCAACTCGGCAAAGATCAAGATGGTGATCACGGACGCGGAGAACGCAGGCAAGGTCGAGGAGATATGCAACGACTGCCCGACGCTGGTCTCCCGCCTCGTCGTGGACGCCGAACTTCCCGGGTGGATCAGCTACCCCGTCGAACTCGACTACCCTGCACCTGTCTCCCGGAACCTCGTCAACCTTCCCGGCATGGAGCGGACACGGTCCACCGATCCGCTTGTCATCTACTTCACGTCAGGGACTACCGGAGAGCCGAAGATGGTCGTCCACAACCAGTCTCTCCCGATGGGCCACATCACCACTGGGGCGTTCTGGCTTGACCTGCGCGAAAACGATCTCCATTTCACGCTGGCTGACACCGGCTGGGCGAAGTCGTCGTGGGGCAAGTTCTTCGGCCCCTGGATACAGGGTGCATGCATCCTGGTGTACGATATCAGGAGCAAGTTCAAGGCGACCGAACTGCTGCCGGTCCTCGAGAAGCACGAGGTCACCGTCTTTTGTGCACCGCCGACCGTGTACCGCATGCTGATCCTCGCCGACCTGGAGAAGTTCGATCTGCGTGAACTGCGCCACTGCGTCAGCGCGGGAGAACCCCTGAACCCCGAGGTGATCCGCGTCTGGCAGGAGGGGACCGGTCTCACCATCTACGAGGGCTACGGGCAGACGGAACTTGTCCTGGTGATTGGCACCTTCCCCTGCATGAAGGTGAAGCAGGGCTCCATGGGCCGCCCCTCCCCGGGCTGGCAGATCGAGCTTCAGGACGACGATGGCCGCCCGGTCCCACAGGGCGAGGTGGGACGGATCGCCGTCCGCATCAACCCCCGGCCGGTCGGGCTCTTCGACGGCTATCTCTACGATGACGAGGCCAACCGGGAGGCATTCGTCGGAGATTTCTATTACACGGGCGACAAGGCCTACGTCGACGAGGACGGCTATTTCTGGTTTGTCGGCAGGGACGACGATGTCATCAAGAGCTCCGGCTACCGGATCGGGCCTTTCGAGGTGGAATCCGCCCTCATGGAGCACCCGGCGGTCAAGGAGGCGGCGGTGGTCGGCTCTCCTGACGTGATCAGGGGAATGATCGTCAAGGCCTTCATCGTGCTAAAAGACGGGTTTACCCCGAGCGAGAAGCTGATAAAGGACATCCAGAACTTTGTCAAGAAGACGACGGCCCCCTACAAGTATCCCCGTGCGATCGAGTTCGTCGACGACCTTCCAAAGACCATTTCAGGAAAGATCCGGCGGAACGTGCTCCGGGGGCAGGAGCTCGAGCACGGGCAGGCGGATCCGGAAGGGAATTGAGGCCCGGGTAAAATAAGAATAATCATCTTTATTTTCCATCAGTTCCTAGTTATAGGAGGAGCGAGGGTTGCCGAGCCAGGTCAAAGGCGTCAGGTTCAGGGCCTGATCTCGCAGGAGTTCTTGGGTTCAAATCCCATCCCTCGCATCCAGACATGATGTCCGCATCTCTTTTTCCTGCATTCTTTCACAACGTCTTCGGTGTTCACTGACACCTGTCGGATGTGGAATACCGATTGGTCACACAATCGATGAAAACGGCCCAATATCCTCCTTTCCTGCCATGGACGAAAAGCCCATAACATCGTGTTGGAACATATACATGGGAACGATGAATACATGAGATTCAATTTAGGCCGGGAAGAACGGATAGTGCTCAAATGCCTTCAGGAAGAGGAGTACCCACTCCAGGCCTCTACTGTTGCGGACAGGACTGACCTCGAACTGCGCACAGTGATGGGTGTAATTGAATCGTTTGCCGAGAAAGAGCTGGTATTCGCAGAGGATCTGACCGTCGCAGAACTCTCTTCATTGGGACGGGAGTATAATCTGTTTGACGATGAAAGCATTGATGAATTACCAGGCAAAATGAATCCCAGAACACGGATTGTGCTCCGGCGCCTCCTGGAAGACCTCGATGTGCCCCCTTCATTCCGCGAGATTGAGGCAGTGGATGGTCTGACCTACCAGGAAATCGAGACTGTGATTGAAGAACTGGAAAATCTTGGCTATCCGGCGAGATCGCGGATCAGATCCTGAACGGTCTGGTATCGTCTTTTACACTTTCACGGAGCCCAACCGAATGCCTATTATGAAAGGTCGTACCAGTGTATTCCTGCTCAGTTATCATATCATCCGGGGGCCATTTTGACACTGAAGAACCGACTCTATGGGCACAGTCTCTCGGCAATCGAGAAAGAATTGATCTTTTCACGCGAGGATGAGGGTTTTGTCAGGCAGATCCATTCTTCGGGCAACGTGTTCTATCTCGATCCGTCACCGTTTCTCGAGACCCCCAGGCGGGAACTATACGTTGCCCATTGCCCCCCGCCTGAAAACGGTAGCCTGGTTCATGTGTCGGTCTCGACAGGAAAACAGGAGACCGTGAAAGATGCGGCCGGGTATTACACACTCGAAGTAAAATATGTCGATTCCTGGTCCCCTGTCGATCCCAATTCGCTCTGTTCGGGACGTGGAGTCCTCTCCCCGGAAGAGGTTCACGATTATTTCACAAAACCCTACCTCGGGGAGGAGGAGGTTGTTGACGGTATTGCCCTTTGCTCTGCCCTCTATGCTGTCTCTTCCCCACCGCTCTCTGGTGAGAAGGGCGGTGTATATGCCGCCATCCTTGGAAAAAATAAGCCCTGGCTTGGATTCAAGAAGAGTCTCGGGATTATCCCGCGGGAATTTTTGAAGGTTTCTTCCCCGTTTTACTATACGATCTCCAGCAGGGAGAAGAAGGTGGAAAATTCCCGGGCAGATGAGATCAGCCTGGCATATCTGAATCCCGAACGGCTTCCCATGCACATTCCCGTGGTACTGGAAGAGGTCGAGGTCAGGTCACAGAAGAGCTATTCCATGGACATGCAGAGCCTCAATCCGATGGTGACGGCGTTTGTTCTCGATTCGCTCATGACAAAACCGGAGATACCGGGTTCCCTGGAATCACATGTGACAGATACGTTCCATGCGGTTCTCGAGGAGTTCAGGGGTTCGGGGTGGGTCCCCTACAAGCAGGACTTCGCATCGCTTGTGCCCCGGTTAAGCCGCTCTTTTGCCCGGTATCATGCCCATCTGACATTATCAAAGAAGGATGTCTCCCAGGCTGTGGATCTCTGGTCCGATATGTATTACCGGGCCAGGAAGGTGGTGAGCACGCAATATGAAGTATCACGGCTCTATCGCCTCGATGATAATTCACGGAAACTCTATCTTGACCTTGTCGACTCGTTTGCCCTCGAGATACCCATCCCCCTGCAGGAAGTGCGTAACCAGATCACGTCATTCAAAAACCAGTGGGACTTTGAGGAAGCCCTCGATACCCTGAACAGGTACGGGTTGTTAACAAAGCCCGGGCATGACAGCATAAAAATCCTTGACAACCGCCCGGTGAAGGCGTGAGTATCTTTTTTTCTCTCCGGACAAGCCAGGACCCGTCGATCTGCCCGGCGATCTGGACGGCTGCAGACGGGGGCGTCAGGATATCATATGTACCGACGACGAGCATGACGTCCTTTTCGAGCCCGGAAAGGTCATCCCAGGTGCCGTTCACTATCTGGTGATATACTACTTGCGAGAAAGAAATCGTTTATACCATGGGATTCCTGATTTTTCCTGGAAGATCTATTGCTTCATTCTGGTCGATATAGTCAAAGAATCCACGAATCTCAAATACTATTTTGGTTTAAATTCACGATAATTTTTCGAAATACGGTTGGCACTCATATTGCAGAGTTCACTCAGATTTTCAACATGGTATTTCTCGGCAATGATTTTTCCACTTTCGGTGCTCCTGCATTGATATCAACCAAACACCCATCTTTTCCACACCTGATAGCGGTGAGGTGAAGACCAGGTTATTGTATCAACAGCTGCTTTCCGTTCTTCATCAGGTGGATATCATTGTTGAGTGTATAGCCGAGTTCTCCTCCAAATTCGATATAGTTGGAGGTCATGTTCAGGCCTGCGTGTGCAGGGATAATATGCTGTGGATTGAGCATATGGAGAAACTCGAAATGATCCTCGCGGTATGCATGTCCACTGACGTGGAGGTTATCAAAAATCCGGCCGCCGGCTTTTTTGATACACTGTTCGATCCGGTAACGCTGTGCGACATTCATCGGGTTTGGGATGATATTTGCCGAGAAGAGTACCTTGTCTCCCTTACTCAGTGTATAGGGAGTGTCTCCGAGCGCGATGCGGGTAAGAATGGATCCAGGCTCGCCCTGGTGGCCGGTCACAATCGGGAGAAACTTCTCTTTTCCCTCTTTCATCATCCGTCGCATGAAACGATCGACGGTCCTCCGGTTCCCAAACACGCTGGTCGATTTTGGAAAGGAGACATATTTCATCTGTTCAGCAGTACCTCCGTATTTTTCCATCGAACGTCCGAGAAAGACTGGTTTTTTGCCGATCTCGTGTGCACATTCCGCAATAGTCTTCACACGGGAGATGTGCGAGGAGAACGTTGATACGATTATCGCGTTTTTATCATCTTCGAAACTCGTGATAACATCACGAACAAGATCGCGGGCAATCCGTTCGCTCGGGCATCGTCCTGAATGATGGATATACGGGCTCTCCACGATGAGCGCCAGGACCCCTTCCTTGCCGATCTGCCGGAAGCGGGCAAAATCAGGCGGCTGACCGATTACCGGCGTCCGGTCGAACTTGAAATCGCATGCGTAGACGATCGCACCACGCGGGGTGTGCAGCACGGGGGTGACCGTATCAATAATCGAGTGTTGCGTCCGGACAAACTCAAGAACCAGGTTTCGGGAGATTGTGTATTTCTGCCCGGCTGCAAGCGCGAAGAGTTTATTGCCGACGTCGAATTTCCTCTCTCCCGATATCTGCTGGCGGATCAGTTCCGTGGCATACGGCGTCGCGATGATGGGCGCCTTGTACCGGTGTGCAAGTTTCGGTATAGCCCCGATATGGTCCAGATGCCCGTGTGAGCAGACAATGGCCTTCACCGATCCTTCGACCGTCTGCATCACCGTGTCGTCGGGGATAGCCTTGATCCGGATGAGATCAAGGGAGTGCATCTGGTCAACCTCGGCATCCTCATGTATCATCAGTTGATCCAGGCGGAGCCCCATGTCAAAGATCACGATCTCTTTTCCGCAGCGGACAGCGGTCATATTCCGCCCGACCTCTTCATATCCTCCCACGGCAATTATTTCTATATCCATTGCGTCTTCTCTCCTGTATTGTGTATGTGAAGTTTACTTCCCGTATCAGACCCCGATGTACGAATGCCGTCCAATCATTTGGGAGTTTTTCATCTTGTTTACCGCCTCAATCCTGAGATGCCGGGCGAACTGACTCGAGAGTGGGGTCCGGTCCCGAAGATCATTTTTCATCGTCTTGCAGGATCCTGCAGGGGGCCCCCTGCTGTCCGTATCCACTCTGCCCTCCTCCGGCGTTTGTGGGAAGAAAGAGACCGTTCTCCCGGACGGCCGGAGAATGGCAAGCCCGCCGCACCATCTCCCATGCATGCAATCCGCGGCTTTTTTCCGAAAGGCAGGGTAAACCCGGGAAATCCGGAATCCCGGCACCCTGCCTCGAACCGCAGACGTATGCATGATCTGTGGAAAGCGTCACACCCGGAACCGGTACGAGCCTCATGGCCTTCCCTCTTCTCTGGCGGGACGGGTGAGCCATCACCACGAAACGTGGATCATCAGGACCTGGACCACCATGAGTATCTTCCCTGAAAGCCGTTGTCTTGCAATGGTCTCTTGCGCCATTGTCCACCTCATACCGGTAGTATTGGATATTGCGTGGCGTCCAGGAGAATGATGCGTATTCCGGAATTCTGATGATACTTTTTCGTGACACTGCCGGATATAGTTATGTCTTCTGCCAGTGAACGGGCGAGACCTCCTTCTCTCTCAAGCCAGCACAGATTCCCGGGAATATCCTATCATGACAATTTCATCAATTTTTTTATTGCGACTTATCAGGCATGCACATGTCCGGAAGCATCCGGGGTGTTTGTCCAATGAAAAAGAATCAATAGCTCATGATTCCGTCAAGCGATTATTGGAGAAGGCGGCCAAATTACACGGAGGTGCTGTATACCGAATGAAAACGGTTAATCAACCAAGATGAATGTGTATTGGTCATAGATGACAGCACATCAGACAAACCCGGTTCATACACAAAAAATTATTCCTGCGGGTGGATGATTGCCTTCAGGCTCCCATCCCGGTGCCTGGCAGTCAGGGAAAACCCCTCGACTGTGTCTTTTAATGGAAAGACATGGGTGATCATGTCGGCCACGTTGATCCTCTTGAACTGGATCCATTTCAGTGCAGTTGAAAGGTTGTGGAAATCGGCAGCATACGAATGGGTGATTGTCACCTCCTTCTGCCACAGGTTCCAGAGATTGAT
>LKUF01000451.1 GCA_001412335.1 Methanolinea sp. SDB | reverse complement strand
CGGCTTCAAATCCATAAACCAAATAATGCTATATTTTAATATGTCCCCTCGACCAACCAGTATAACAGATGAGAGAGCGATTCGGGCAGCAGGACATCAGCAAATATCGCAAATTTAAGAAGGTTGATGGCGCAACCTACAGGAAGGTCAACCAGTTCCTCAGGAAGCGGACGTACGTTACCGCCCGTGAATGGGCAATTGCACGGCTATGCACCGATTTCAGGACAAAGAGCGGGGCTGAGATGACCTTTATCGGCCAGCATCTCCCCGAGCTGGTGCCGTTCATGCAGGAACCCTACACCCCCCAGGCAGTGAACCAGGCCCGGAACTCCTTCAAGAAGAAAGTGTACAAGTCGGGTGCGACCTTCTTCTACGGGGCAATGTGCGGGTTCTTCACAACCGAGGAGCTCGACGACCTGCTCTTCGAGGCAAGCGAAGTCGCCAGGTTTCTCCTGGAGGTCGAGAGGACATCCCTTGATATCGACGAGGAGATTGATATCGAGGACCGGATAACAAGCGTGATGAGGAGCGTGGGTGAAGCGGCGGCGGCCATCCTCCGCGCGAGGGAGAATGAAGACGAGGAAACTGGAGAGGAGATGGAATGAAGATAATCCACGTTGCAGGGTTTTCGGGGACGGGAAAGACGACTTTTATCAGGGAACTGCTTGCAGAATTACAAAAGATCGGGCCCACCGCAGTGGCCAAGCACATGGGACACCACCTCTGGGATCTCGAGGAGAATAAAGACACAACCGTTCTTTTTCGAAGCGGAGCATGCATATCGGCAGGCATCGACGATGAGAAGTCGGTCTTCATAACAGACGACCCGTCTCTCGACACCATCCTTGAGATCTTCTCCAACAGGGGAATACACTATGCAATCGTCGAGGGATTCAAGAGCAAGCCCTATGCCAAGATATGCATGGGTGACTCCACGGGACTGGAGAACGTGTTGTGCACGAACCCCAGACTCTCTGACGTCCTGGCCCTTCTCCCGAAGTTCGATGACTTTTACACGATCGAAGGCCTGGTCCGTGAGCTGAAAGCCTCGTGCGATATGAGTGAGGCGGGGGCAATCCTCACCTTCAACGGCATCGTGCGGGAACGCACAGGAGAAGAGATAACCGAATACCTGGAGTTTTTCGAAGATTTCGACCGCCTGATCGAAGATATCAGGCAGGAGATGGAATCTGTCGATGGAATCCTCGGTGTCCGCTTCCATCATCGAAAAGGCCGTCTTTATGCCGGGGAAGATATTACCTATATTGCACTGGTCGCCCGGCAAAGGCGCGAGGCATTTTTTGCGCTCTCCAGGGCGATCGACCGGATGAAGAAGGAGTTGCATGACTGGGGAAAAGAACTCGCTGGAGCCTGACATGGGACCGCAGAAGATGAAGAAAGAGCTCTTCGGCACCAACGGAGTCAGGGGTGTCGCTGGTAAAGAGATGACACCCAAACTCGTCCTCTCGATCGGAATGGCGCTTGGGAGCATGCGAAAAGGGACCATCGCCGTCGGGATGGATACCCGCACATCCGGCCCGGCCCTTGCAAGTGCGATGAAGGCCGGCCTCATGGCTGCCGGCTGCAACGTGGTTGACTGTGGGATACTCCCCACCCCGGCGCTCCAGTATATTGTCCGGGGCCGGTTCGCTGCCGGCGCGATGATCACGGCGTCGCACAACCCGCCCGAGTACAATGGTGTGAAGGTCATCGAAGCAGACGGGACAGAGATGGGAGACGAGGAGACAATCGCTCTTGAACAACGGATCTTTACATCCGATTTCTCCTTTGCAGGCTGGTCGGACGCCGGAAGGGAGGACCCGGGTGGCTCCCTGGTCTCCGGTTACGTCGACGCCGTTGTCGGGGCGTTTCCCAAGGGCATCGGAAAGGGGATGACCGTCGTCGTTGATCCCGGCTGCGGAGCCGCGGTCAACACCACCCCCCGAATTCTCTCCAGGCTCGGCTGCCGGGTCTTCACGCTCAATGCACAGGCCGACGGCACATTTCCGGGCAGGCTTCCGGAACCGTCCATCGAGGGCCTAGGCCCGCTTGCAGAGATGGTGCGGTCAACCGGGGCCGCCTTTGGTATCGCACATGACGGGGATGCCGACCGTGCGGTCTTCGTCGATGAAAACGGGCAATACATCGAGGAGAATGTCGAACTGGCACTGATCGCGGATTCCATCTGCAGCAGGGAGCGTGGGGTCGTGGTAACCCCCGTCAGCTCGTCACGACTTGTCGAGGAGATCGCGAGGCGGCATGGATCTGACACGGTCTACACGCCTGTAGGGAGCATATATGTTGCCAGGACCATGATCGGCCTTGTCGAAAACGGCACACCCGTCGCACTCGGGGGGGAGGGAAACGGCGGAGTTATCTACCCGAAATTCCAGTTCTGCAGGGACGGGGGGATGACTGCAGCAATGATGGTCTCCCTGCTGTCAGGTCAACCCCGGACACTGTCCGGGCTGGTCGAAAACCTCCCTGCCTTCCACATGATCAAGGACAAGATCCGGATTGGGGACCCGTCACGGATCATCACAACCCTGGTGGAGCGATACGCATCCGAATCCTGTGATCTGACCGATGGAATCAGGATAAACAGGCCGGATTCATGGGCTCTCGTCCGCCCGTCAGGAACCGAGCCGCTGGTAAGGGTCATGGTGGAATCCAGGGACCCTGACACTGCCAGAGATCTCTACCAGGAGATCATGGCATACATCTCCGGGTGAGAAGATCCAGGTTGAAAGAAGGCCTAATTCCCGGAGATCTATCCCTAAAACCAGTCAGAAAAATAATTAAAGGAACCGGACAATCTTCACTTGGGAGGCACCCGTCCAGAGGTGTTGGAAAATTTCGGTGCTTTTGGTGAATACGATAGAGATCCGGATATCGGGCAGAGTACAGAAGGTTGGATTGCGGAACTGCATCCGGAGAATAGCGGTGAAGCTGAGCGTGAGGGGCGAGGTGATGAACCTTCCCGACGGGACTGTGCGAGTGTACGCGAGCGGTGACCGAATGCTCCTTGACAAGTTCGTATCCATGATATACGGATGTCCGCGGGCAGTCATACGGGACCTGCAGACCCGGGACCATGAACCACTTTTTTTCGAGGATTTCTCGGTAAAGCGGTAGATATTACTCCCGTCGGGAGAGACCGGGATCCTGCTGTCGAAGGAAATGAAATTCCGTGTGATCCAGGAGAGAATCGCGGAGAATAACCATCTGGGCATTGAGCCGGGCCTGGTCGATGCTCCCATGCAGTTCGCGCGTGAGGCACCGCACAAGCTCGTCTGACAGGATGCAACGCGGCCCCGTGCAGTCGAAATCGTCGCGGCTGATCCCGGCAGATGCGAGGGAAATGATCTTTGAATCCACCATCGTGGGGCAGAACGGATCAATGACATCCTGGACGAGCGCCCCTTTCCCCTTGTGGAGAAACCCGATACCGGGATCCAGGTGTGCGCCAATGGCGGCGACGCATGCATTTCCAAAGAGCATTCCGTAGCCGATCGAGAACATGGCATTGACGACGTCTGTATGGGGCCTCTTCGTTCTTCTCCGGAACCCGAGCTCCGCAGGCAGGACCCTCGAGAGGATCTCGTAATACATATCGGAGACAAGCCGGTGTATCCGCCTTATCTCGTCGATGCGGACAAGGTATTCCAGTTCAGACAGGGCCTTTGAGAGGATCTCAAGTTCGCCCTCATAGAGGATCGTATCACCGGTCTTTTCCTGGAGCTGATCGACAGAGAAGATCCGGGACTTAATTGACGCCTGTGCAATAACCAGCGCGTATGAATGAGGAAATGCAGCCCGTTGGGCATCGCGGACGGTCTCGTTTGTGGTGTCCCCGAAAGGGCGGATAAACCCTGTCGGCTCGCCATCAGCTTCAAAGAAGGAGATGGAGGCTCCTGCATTGACGAGATTGATCACCGCCGAGCTGTGAACCGAATGCCCGCCCATCACCAGGAGGTGCCTGACCGACGAGATGGGATATTCCTCGATTCGGGCGTCTCTCTGCACAATCAGTTTTCTTGGTGTAGCCTTGATATGCGCCCCGAATCCGGGTACAATCAGCCATGGTACGTTCAATGTATCCCTTTCCTCGATATCTTCGTGCGGGCAAATGATAAGGTACCATGATTATCGTACATCAATGCATCGCTTCTCCGGCCACACCACCCCTGTCATGCTATAACCTGACATAGATTTTTGTGTGCCAAGGACCGATATATTCCTGGCAAATGCTTCCAAAAGACCCCTCCAGGGGAGGCAGGACCGTCGTGACGTATTCCTTTCCACGTGCCCTGACGGGAATGGAAGAGACAATCCACCCATGATATGGAAGAATAATTAAGGAAATTGCTATGTTCTGGAATGAGAAGATCGAGACGCTCACTCCGGCAGAACTGTCGGATCTTCAGCTGAAAAGACTGAAAAAAACCCTGGAATCGGTACAGAATGTTGAATTCTATCAAAATCAGTTGAAATCGGCCGGGATCAAACCGGGGGATATACGGACCCTTGATGACGTCTCCAGGCTGCCCTTCACCCGCAAGCAGGACCTTCGTGACGGGTACCCGTTCGGTTTCTTCGCCGTCCCGCTCCGTGAAGTTGTGCGTATCCATACCACCTCCGGGACGACAGGAAAACCCACCGTGGTCGGATACACCAGAAACGATCTTGCGACGTGGGCGGATCTCATCGCCAGGAACATGACCATGGTGGGCGTCACAGAGGATGACGTCTTCCAGAACATGGTCAATTACGGGATGTTCACCGGAGGGCTCGGGTTCCATTACGGAGCCGAAGCGATAGGCGCAACGGTCATCCCGAGCGCAACGGGAAACACCAGGCGGCAGATAGAGATGATAAACGACTTCGGGGTCACCGTGATACACTGCACCCCGAGCTATGC
>LKUF01000450.1 GCA_001412335.1 Methanolinea sp. SDB | reverse complement strand
ATAAAATAAAGATACCGTCCAAAAAAAGATATGTGGCGAAATGCTGTTATTTTTAAACGTATAGATTTTTAAAAATAGTACCAAGGTACAATAGATTGGCGGAATAAAATGTGTTTAAGTCTTATGCCAATAAACAAACAATTTATTTGTAATCCAAACAGATATTGGATTTCGTGTTTCACCGAAATGACCAAAAATGAAGTTGTGCAAATTTCGTGGGAAAGCGCTTTTATATCGGGGCATAAATTCCATCATTATCAAGAAACATCGCCTATCCTCGAATTCAGCACAAGAAGACAATAGTATTTTAGGACTTCATTATTAAGAGGGGGATTTTACATGAAGAGCATGTTTGTTTCGTTGGAGGGAGAACAGGGGTTACATCAAAATGATACAACCGGACCCGTTCCGGTAGACGGCTGGGATTTCTACATTCAGAGTCACAAGGGGTTCAATTATTACCTGATTGATTTAAATACGGTTAAATGGAGCAGTCTCGGAAATATCATTCGGGGTTGTGAAGCCGTGGAAAATGATTGCTGGAAGGCGCAGGAGGAGTTTTCGACTTATCTGCGGAAATGCGATGTTCTGAGCTATGCAGAAAAGGACGGCCGGATCGTCGCTTTTGATGCTGTGACTATTCTCAACAGCGGTCCATATTGTGTGTATAACAATGAAGAAACGATGGTGCTTAAAGCATTCCGGGGAAGGGACCTTGCTCAAAGGCTGGTGATCATGACCGTTGAATGGCACCTCACAAAAATTGCTTCGATGAAGAAAAAGAAGTATTTCATCTTTACATCCATCTCAGCCAATCCCGCGGTGGTCAACCGGTATTTCAATAAATCATGGTTGCGGAGACTGTTCGACTCTTCTTTCGCTCCTTCGCCCCAATTGATCGCGCTGAAGGAGGAGTATTGCCGGAAATACGCGATTGAAGTCGTGGATAAACGCTATCCTTTCTGCCTGAAAAACATGTTTCCCGGTTCAAACAGTTTCGATCCCAACGACCCGAAGTATCAGTTCTCGCCCCATGTCCGGGCAAGTATGCCGACGGATTTCGAGCATATGGTCAGGGGTGATGCCTTTGCCTTTATGCTGATGATACCCATGAAAATCGTACGATGGGTCACCTTCATACTGATGATTAAATGCTTCGGTACGGAATACTTTTCCAACAGGGGCGTTGGTTTGTTCAGCAGGAGAAGACCACTGATCCCGTCTACGCTTGAAGGACGGATTCCTGATCTGTCAGGAAAAACGTTTTCCGTGAAAACGGTGGATCAAGGGTGAAAATTTTCCACCCGAAGAATACGCTATGTTGGACGATTTGAGCAACGCGAATTATCGTTGAAAACAACGATTAAATAGGAGGATAAAATGAGTAAATTACAGAACGTTTATTTGAAGATTTTTTGCGTCTTCATATGCCTTTGGGCCTTTATGATCACGACGCAAGCATGGGCCTGTGATGTGGCCGTTGTCTCCGGCAAGGTCACCACCGACGGCAAACCGTTGATCTGGAAAAACTTCGACAACTCGTCGAGCGCGAACCAGCAGGTTGCCTACTTTCCCGCCAAAAGGTCCGCTCCAGGCGGCTATACCATGGTCTACCGCTTTGAAGACGGGATGAAACTGCTGACCGGTTCGGCTGTTACGCCGTCCGGCGGTGTCAATGAATCGGGCTTTGCCATTGCCGTTACGTCGGTATACCAGGATTACAATCTCCTGGCTGAACCGGTAAACCTCAATACCGCTCTCATGGAGGAAGCCCTGGCGACGTGTACCACGCTCGCGGAGTTTGAATCACTGCTCAAAAGATGGCCTTACTATCACTGGGGCACCGTTATCAGCGCTAACTTCGTGGTCATCGACGCCAAAGGCGGGGCGGCTCTGTATGAATGTTTCACCGGTCACCTGAACTGGGGTTTCAACCTGATGCAGTTCAGAAAGAACGATGCCAACACCGGTAAGATCACCAATCAGTATGGCTGGACGCTCAAACCAGCACAGACCAACTTCATCGGGTTTCACATCCTGACCAATTACAATTACTACATTCCCTGGAACGTGGGACAGGATCGCAAGTATAGAGCCGAAGCTCTTCTGACCCAGCTGGCGACGGAGAAGCGGATCAACTACCGGACCGTCATGCGCGAAGTGGCCAAGGACGTTATCGGTAAACAGGTTCAGGAAGATCTTTCGAGCGAGACCAATTACAGCACAACCTACTGCCTCAGCCGCAACGCCACCCGCAGTTCCATCGTCGTGAGAGGTGCGGCATCCGGAGGCAACCCGCGCTTGGTCACTATGTGGGTCAACCTTGGGGAACCTTCGGTGGGTGTTTTCGTCCCGTTCTTTGCTGCCGCCAAGGGGACGTCGGAACTGGCCCGGATGGATACCTATGCTTACGGCGCCTGGAGAGATTACGACGATTCCTGTCTGCTCAACCAGGCCATAAGCGAGAGGGAAACCTACAACAATCTCATTTATTCGTCCAACGAAGGGGATATCATCTGGGGTATGTACGACAACTATATCAATAAGATCGAACTGGCCAAGGTTCAACAATGGACATTCCCGATCGAGGATACGATTATTGACAATGCCGAGTCGTTCCTGTCTTTTCTCCAGAACAACCCGACACAGATCACTGCTGCTAATTTGACGGACTTTGCAAACTACTGTGCCGATTATGCTTATGAAAACTTCCAGGCTGGTTCTGCGGACGCCTTTCCCTGGCAGTATTAATATATCTATGATATCCTGACGGAGAACAAGGGGAACGGCAGAGCTGTTCCCCTTGTTCTATTGCAAAAGTTCCCCGAATAAGAGTTTCTCAATGGGATTAGATGGAAAACACAGGCAAAATATCAAATGCTCAAGCTTTAATGGGGGAGATGCACCTTGCGCATGAGGAAAAGGTTCGCCCTTTTCTCTTGAATCTCAAAACCTGGAAGCGGCTGCTGCCAATGGCGGTTTCCTGTGCGATCCTCATTTATCTATTTTGGTATATTGATATCCGCCAGTGTTTCAACGCTCTGATGAACGCGGACATGACGATCTATGTTCCCTCCGTGCTTATCCTGATCATTGCCACTTTCCTGCTGGACACACAGAATCTTGCCGAGACTCTTAGACATTTTCAGTATCCTCTTTCCTGGAAAAACGCCTTCATCCTACGCGGCGTTACTTATCTCATCATGACGATCGATTACAGCGTGGGCATGGGGGTCTTGATTTACTATCTGAAAAAACATCTCGGTGTTCCGGTGATGCGGTCGACGGGGCTAATGACATTCTTCAATGGCATTACCCAAAAAGCTCTGGTCTACATGGCCATCATCGGTCTGATTATTCTGTCCCCGGCATCGGCATTGCTCCGAAATTTGCTGTTCTTCTTTATCGGCTTTGCCATCCTGGATCTCCTGTTCATTATCGTCCTGAAAAGGCTGCCATCCCGCGGTCTGGCGCTCAAAATCAAGAACCTGAACCTTCTTAAGGTATTCCACGAAGCGCCCTGGCGAACCTATGGCATCCTCCTGTTCTGGCGCATCATGTACTACGCCTTCTTTATCGTTTTCTTCTATGTCGCGGTCAGGGCATTCAACATGCAGATCCCGCTTATTGCTCTCATCGCGTATGTTCCGATTATCCTTCTCGTCATCAGTCTGCCCATCGCTCCGGGCGGCTTTGGCACGGCACAGGCAACGATGCTTATTTTATTTAAGGATTACGGGACAAACATGGATATCATGGCCTTTGGACTTACCTATACAACCTCCATCCTGGTGCTGCGCTACCTGATTGGTTTGTCCTTTGCAAAACACATCAAGGGTCTTCCCACGGGAGAAGTCGATATTAACAAACAGGAAATATAAAAAAAATGATCAGCAGGCCCGCACCATATTCCCTCTTACGGAAAGTCGGTAATAGATGCATGTCCTGCAATGAAAAGTTTTACCGGAAAAACATTGATTCCGTCACCACCTTCTCTAAACGGGACATGGGATGTGACCGGATAGGGTTTTCGGCATTACGCCTGTCGGTTGTGATGTTGGGTATTGCATGGAGTTTTCAATCCGCCGTCGCCCGTGAACGTTTTGAGCATGCCTTCGGCGACTTTGAAACCCAATCCGCGAAGCAGGGGATCATTATTGCGGCGCCGCATGGCACTTATGACATTCACACGGATGTTCTGGCCAAAGACGTGGCGCGGGTGCTCGGCGCAGGTTACATCGTAGCCCGCGGTTTTTCTTCGGGAGCATCACGGGTCAATGTCAACCGGCCTACTGAAGGGGCGGGACGCACGTGCGAACACGAACGGCGTACCGAACGGGCCAGGGGTGTCTACGACCATTATGTCCGTCTGGTCGGTAAAAGTTGTAATGGCAAGACACTGCGGCTTTATGTCGAAATCCACGGACACACAAGTCTCGCGTTCCTGAACCGGCTGGAAATCGCCACCACAGGAATCACGATGGAAGAAGCCCGGCAATTGAAAGAGCAGTTTCCTGCTTTTCTCTCGCAGGCCAAAGCGTTATATCCGGCCTACCCCGAACTGGCGCTGCGTGTAGAACCCATTGATAAGGTCTTCTTCGGGGCAGGTTGCAACAAGAAAATCGGTTACATCTCCACCGGGCAAATGGACCGTGCACTCCATATGGAGATACCCCGTTCAGCACGAACCCCCAAGACACTGGAGGCCACCGCCGCGCTGGTCAGTGCCATAGTGCGTGCTACGATGAATCTTGATGAACCAGACTTCGGTTCCAGGAAGAAGAAAAACCCTGAAGCAGATGAAAAATCGGCAGGGAGCCGGACGCGATGAAGAAACGTTATACGCGAAGGATGACATTCAATGAACGGGCATTTGTGGCATTCAATCTGATCTGCCCACCCACGGTCAATCAGTTTATCTTTGATGGCGAGGGAACACTCGACCCTGAACGATGGCGCAAGGCAGCCGAAGTTGCCTCCGAAGCCAATCCGGGTACACGTCTGATTCTCAAAGGCCATCTGGGCTGGAGCCGCTGGGTCGATTCGGGAATTTCCCCTCCCGTGCGTGAAGTGGACGGAAGCAACTGGAATGGAATGGGCCCGGAGAGTGCGCCGTGGTTTCAAGAACCTCTTTCCTATCGTGAAGGTCCAACCTGCGAGATTGTTTTAATCCAGGGTCCCATCCCGCGGGTGATGTTTCGCGCTCATCACGGCGTGTGCGATGGACGTGGCACCTTATTCTGGGCCGAGGAAGTCTTCCGGGTCCTACGCGGGGAAACGGTTATCGGTTCCAATTCGAACATGACGGATGTGGAAATGTGCAGAAGTTTTCAGAATCAACTTCGCACTCCTTTTCCCACAGAGCATATCGCTCCCACGGGTCGTCCGAAAGGGAATGAATCCGGCGTGACGTGGAGACGCCGCTCCATCAAGCGCAAGATACCCAATCTGCTGGCACGATGCGCCCGCTTGGCGGCTGAGGAGGCCTGGCGGTATGGTGAGGGGGTTGTCCGTTTCGGCATTCCCGTAGACATGAGGCCCCGCAAACCGGGGCTGTTCAGTACGGCAAATCTTTCTTTCGCCTTATATATAGAGGTGAACAAGAAAACAACTCCGGATGAAATCGTCCGGGACATTACCCGGCAGATCAGTCAGGGCGATGAAGGCAGACTGTCCAGGGGAGACGAGCGTCTGGAATACATGCCGCTGTGGTTAATGCAGCACAAGATAAAAAAAATTATTCTTAACCGTCACGAGCGGGGCATCTACAGCCTTTCCGGTATCCTTTCCAACCTGGGCCGGGTCGATCTGAATAGATTCAGTGGTGCGGGGTTTACTGCACGGGCATTCTGGATTATTCCGCCGGCGACCGAATACTATCCGTTTTTTCTGGTGATGGCGGGTTATGAAGGCGGTTCAGAACTAACCCTATCCATGCCCAAAGTTCTGGCCAGTGAAGGCAGAATTGAAGATATTCTGCAGAGAATGGCCAGAGGGCTTGAACGAGCAGAATGATAAGAGGAGGATACAGTCGATGGTCTATTCACGGCAATTGAGTTCCACCGAACGAGCGTATGTGGTTTACAACGAATGCTGTCCGCCGTTTCTCAACCAGCTCTTCTGGGAAGGGACCGGATACTTTGACCTTCCTAAATGGCGGGAAGCTGTCAAGATCGCATCCGAAGCCAATCCGGGGAGCCGTGTTGTCGTCAAGGGCATCACGGCCCTTGCCCGTCTCGTCGATACCGGTAAAATCCCGCCGGTGATCGAGGTGGATGGTTCCTCCTGGGACGGTCTGGGTCCGGAAGGAGCACCGGCGCGACTGCGGGAAACCCTGAATCCTTTTGAGGGACCAACCTCTGAAGTTGTCCTTATCCACGGCAACCCGCTACGCGTTGTCTTCCGTACCATGCACGCCACCATGGATGGCCGGGGCACCGTAACCTGGGTGGAAGACATTTTCCGCTGTCTGCGCGGCGAAGATCCCCTCGGATCGGATTCGCGTATCACCGAATTTGAGATTGCGGCGACCTTTCAGAAAAAAGGCCGCAAGGGGCCCGTTCCGGAATTCATCGCTCCGACCGGTATGCCGCAAGGCGACCAGCCCGGTGTGATCTGGCGCCGACGACGCTATCCGGGACGTTACAGCAACGTCATCGGACAGGTGGCCATTCTGCTTGCCAGGGAAGCATGGCGATATCAAGAGGGCAAGTTCCGCGTGGCCATCCCAGTGGATATGCGCGCCAGGGTTGAGGGATTGCGTTCGACCGGCAACCTGACCAACCTGATCTATGCGGAAATCAGCCCGTCCACCACGCCGGCTGATGTGAGTAAGGACATCAAGCGTCAGCTGGAAGCGCGGCATGACGGCATGATCTATTGGGGTGACCGTCCGATCCGCTTTTTACCCCTCTGGATGCTAAAAAAATTTATCGTTAGCAACATCGCCACCAAGAACCGCACAGGACGCTATCCCAACTCCGGGGTTCTTACCAATATGGGACGGATTCCGGTTTACAGTGGCGGTGGTTTTGAAGGCAAATATACCTGGGGCATTCCTCCCGGTCAGGAATACTCCCCCATCTTTATCGGCATGTGCAACGGCGATGACGATATGACGCTGATCTACTCCATGCCGAACGTTCTGGCAAGTCGTGAACGGCTGGAGACGCTGATGGAGCATATCCAGCAGGGATTGATTGCCTCAAATACAGACGCCAAGAAAGGATAATTACGTCATCATGTGGATTTCTGATACTTCGATCAAACGCCCCGTTCTTGCCACCATGTTCATTCTCGCCTTGGTCGTTCTGGGCCTGGTAAGCTATCCGGCGATCGGCGTTGATCTCTTTCCCAAAGTGGAATTTCCCCTCGTCAACATCACGACCGGTTTGGCCGGGGCAAGCCCCGAAATCATGGATGTCGATGTAACGGATAAAATCGAGGAAGCGATCAGTTCAATCAACGGGGTGAAAACGATCAACTCGCTGAGCATTGACGGGGTATCCAGCGTGATCGTGGAATTTGAACTGGAACGCGACATCGATCTTGCCATCCAGGATGTACGGGAGCAGATTTCCGCCGTCCGTTCCCAGCTTCCGGACGATATCATCGAACCTGTCATCCAGAAGGTCAACATCGATGCCACACCCGTTTTGTGGCTGGCCCTGACAGGGGAAAAGTCTCAACGCGATCTGTCAACCTATGTGGATGAAAGCCTCAAGGAACAGTTGCAGAAAATCCAGGGTGTCGGCGCTCTGAGCCTGGCAGGTATGCAGAAGCGGCAGATACGGATCTGGCTCGACAGAGACAAACTTGCGGCTTACGGGGTCGCGCCGGGCGATGTTGCTGCAGCCTTGAAGCGGGAAAATATCGAAATGCCGGGTGGACGCATCGAGAGCTTAACGAAGGAATACTCCATCAAGGTCAAGGGGGCGCTGCAGGATATCTCCTCTTTTAATGATCTCATTATCATCTCTCATGCCGATGCTACCGTGCGGTTGAGAGATATCGGCAGGGCCGAAGACGGAACGCAGGAAAGACGTTCGTATGCACGTTTTAACGGCGTTTCTTCCGTCGGTATCGGCATCCAGAAGCAGACCGGCACCAATACCGTCCAGGTCATCGACCGGGTTAAGGAAGAAGTCGAGCGCATCAGGAAAAGCCTGCCGCCGGGCATAGACATCCGGATCGCCTTCGACCAGTCGGTATTTATCAAGCAGTCAATGGATCAGGTGAAAGAGCATCTGATCCTGGGATCGATCCTGGCGATCATCGCAGTTTTCGTCTTTCTGAGAAACTTCCGCACCACCCTGATCAGCGCGGTTGCCCTGCCTGTTTCGATCGTCTCCACCTTCGCGGTCATGAGGATGTTCGATTTCACCTTCAACAATCTGACGATGCTGGCCCTGACCCTGTCTGTCGGTATTCTCATCGACGATGCCATCATCGTCATCGAGAATATCTACCGCCACATCGAAGACGGAATGTCACCAAAAGAGGCCGCATCCTTCGCCACCGGCGAGATCGGGCCCGCGGTCATGGCGACAACCCTCGCCATAGTGGTCATTTTTCTGCCCGTTGCCTTTATGAAGGGAATCATCGGGAGGTTCTTCATGCAGTTCTCCCTGACCGTCGTCTTTTCCATCCTCGTTTCGCTCCTCGTGTCGGTTACCTTGACACCCATGCTTTCGTCAATTTTGCTCCGTCCCCGAAAAAAGGACGCCCCTCAAGGCGCAACCCGGGGTGGGTCCATGGCGCGGATCGGGGAAAAACTGGAGCGCGGATACAAAAAAATCGAAAAGGCCTATCGACCCGTTCTGACGTTCAGTCTCGACCATCGCCGGAGTGTCCTCATCGGCGCGCTCATCCTTTTTATCTTCAGCCTGTGGATTACCCGGTTCATCGGCAAAGAATTCAAACCAAGCGAAGACCAGAGCCAGTTCATGATCCGGATGGAAGCGCCCATTGATTATTCCGTGGAACACGCCGGGGCGCTGTTTAGTCGGGCAGAGCGGGTTGTCCGGTCTATGCCCGAAGTCACGGCGGTTTTCTTTGGTCAGGGGGCGGGACAGGGGAGAATGTCACAGATTAACAAGGCCTTTATTCAGACCAGCCTGAAACCGAGATCCGAGAGAGACAAATCTCAGCAGGAAATCATGGCGGAGCTTCGGAAGGCGTTTGCCGCAATCCCGGGCCTGAAAAGCACGATCGAAGAGGTTGCCATTCTCGGAGGCGGAATCCGGAATGTTCCCATTCAGTATTCCATCCGGGGCGGTTCCATCGATGAACTCAGAACATATGTCAAGGCCATTGTCACTGAATTTTCCAAGGTAAAAGGTGTCGTGGATATCGACACATCCATCGAGGCAGGCAAACCGGAGTTAAGCGTTTACATTGACCGGGAAAAGGCGACGAATATGGGAGTCAGCGTAGCCTCCATTACGGAAGCGGTAAATCTCCTCATGTCCGGCGAGGTTGATGTGACGAAATTCAAGGATACGGTAAAGGGAAGACGATATGATGTCAGGATGAGACTGAACCCGAAAGACAGGATGAGCCCCTCCGACATCAGTCGGCTATATGTCCGGGCTGTGGACGGAAAGCTCGTAGAGCTAAACAATATCATTACCATTGAAGAGGGGGGTGGCCCAAGCAGTATTTCGCGGAAGGACCGGCAGCGTACCATCTGGATATTTGCCAACCTGGAAGGCAAGCCGTTGGGCGAGGCCATGGAGGAGCTCGATGCCATATCCGCAAGAATCCTGCCGCCCGGATACACCGCCGGCTACACGGGAGAGGCTGAAGAAATGGGAAAATCTTTCCGGTACCTCATGTTTGCTCTTCTCCTGGGGATCCTGCTTGCGTATATGGTTCTGGCGTCGCAGTTTGAAAGCCTCATCGATCCCGTTACAATTCTTTTGTCCATGCCGCTTTCGTTCATCGGGGCTTTCGTCGCGCTCCTGATCTTCGGAAAATCCCTGAGCATCGTGAGTTTCATCGGTCTCGTCCTCCTCATGGGCCTGGTCAAAAAGAACGCTATCCTCCTTGTCGACTATACCAACACACTGCGTGAACGGGGCCTGTCCCGGCGTGAGGCCATTCTGCAGGCAGGGCCCATCCGGCTGCGCCCCATCCTGATGACCACCTTCGCCATGGTATTCGGCATGCTGCCCGTAGCGCTCGGCATCGGGGAAGGCGCTGATCTGCGCGCCCCGATGGGAATCACGCTGATCGGGGGACTTCTGACTTCGCTTTTCCTTACCTTGGCCGTCGTTCCCGCTGCCTACGATATGTTCGACGACTGGAAAGAGAAGATTGCCCATCTCGTTAAGGGGAAGGGGGCTGTTCAATGATGGGGTCTTTTGAAAAAACAAAAAAGGAAAATAATGATGACAGGAGGTACCCGTCATGATAAAGATGATCACATTACTGTCG
>LKUF01000449.1 GCA_001412335.1 Methanolinea sp. SDB | reverse complement strand
ACGGGCATGTTAACGAAAAGTGTTTAAGTCTCAGTTGCCTAAAAAGTTAATATGAAGGATGGGCTGCTGACCGATCGTCAGAAAGAAGTTCTGAGGTACCGGAAGCAGGGATTGACCCAGCAGCAGATCGCCGATATTATATCCACGTCAAAGGCCAATGTCTGTACCATTGAAAAATCAGCGATGGAAAATATCAGAAGGGCAAGGGATACGCTGGAATTTCTCTACACTCTGGACGCAAAGCATCTCTGCACAATCCAGGCGGGCATGGATCTCCTCGATGTTGCGCCGTTCATCTACAGCGAGGCGGAAAAGATCGGAACCAAGGTGAAATATGACACCATCTCCCTGATCAACAAGATACGGGAATCTTCGCCGGACCGGTTCAAGGCCCGCCACGTCAGGGATACCATTGAGGTATACATCAACGACGAGGGCGATCTCTACTTTGGCTGAGCAGGAGATCTCGTATTTTATTGAATTGTTTAAAAAAAGTACAGTTGCACTGGCATAGATTTATATTCAATTTTACCCTATAATAATGGAAGCCTCTATGGATTCTCCGGCAGGTGTATGTCTGCGATTCCCCTTATGTGGGGCTATCCCAAACTTCTCCTGCCCGAACGGAGGTTCATGAAAGGTGGATTCCTCATAATGTGAGGATGAGCCGAGAAGGAGTTGTGAAGATCACAACGGGCTGACATGGTAGATCTGAAACGATTGCATGGGTGGACGTCCAATAACGACGAGCCCGATCCGTCCCCGCCGGGACGGACGCATCAGAATCAGGATCTGTTCGTGAGACTGGTAGGCTGATACCAATAACCACCGGTTGATTTCCGGGTGGTTTCGACGGAGAGACGCCGCCATATCCTGCCTGACGGGATGGTTGATGGCACGATTGCCAGGCCAGTATCCCGGGGTTGTTCAGCGAGAGATGGATACACTCAATCTCGGGTTCCCCGCAAACGATGGTTTCGGGGAGCAATTTCAATCGAATTGATCAGATTTTGGGATTTTCCCAAAAGAACCAGGATATTTTGGTCCTGTAGACGGATGAGACATCATTTAAGCAAGGATTGATTGAAACATGCCAAAGATAAACAGGCCACGAAGAGGCTCTCTTGCATTCAGTCCCAGAAAGCGTGCCAAGAGCCAGGTGCCCAAGTACAAGTCCTGGCCGGAGTACGAAGGGGAACCGATGCTGCAGGGATTCGCAGGGTACAAGGTGGGAATGACGCATGTTGTCATGGTCGACGACCACAAGAACAGCCCCACCGAGGGGCGCGACATCATGGTCCCGGTCACCGTTCTGGAGATACCTGCCATGAAGGTTGCAGCTGTCCGCGC
>LKUF01000448.1 GCA_001412335.1 Methanolinea sp. SDB | reverse complement strand
CGTCATGCGCGGGTCTTTATCCCTGCTCCACAATCCATAAATAGTTCATTTTCATTGATAGAATACAAAAAAAAGGTGTAGTATATGGAAGAAACCTATGAAGTAACCATCAGCGATGTGAAATGGGGGGGATTTGTCTTCCTGGGAGTATTATCCCTGCTCTTTGGCATCCTCGTCATGCTCTTTCCCACTATAACAGCCACAGTGCTGGTCATCCTCTTCAGTCTCCTGGTCATTCTCCTCGCGTTCATGGCCATTGTTATGGCACTCCTGACTCCCGTGGGCAAGACGCGATCATCACTGCTCCTCATGGCAGGGGTTCTCGGTTTTATTGTGGGAGTTGCAGGCATCGTCTATCCTGTCGTCTTTGGTGCCATACTGGTTGAGATCATCGCTGTCGTCCTCTTTGTAATCGGTCTCATGACGATTGCATTCGCAGTGAGTGAAAAGACATTCCAGCACCGTTGGCTCCTCGCACTCGATGGAATCCTGGCAATCGTATTCGCTGTCCTCTTCATGGCATATCCCCTGGTCGGGGCATTGATACTCTTCGGCTATCTTGTCGGCGCTTTCTTTGTCATCTATGGCATAATCGCAATAATCATCGGGTTTGCGCTCCGCGGGAAGAAGGAGGTCCTGATTACAGAGACAGGATATTAACAGCCTTTTTTTTATTCCGGCCATTCCCGGGAGTCCGGTTCCAGTGCCCGGAGGATAGCCTTCCTGAAAAGGAGTTCGGGAGCCTCCTGGCATACCTGCCCGCCCGGGCCGGTCACCTCCTTTCGTGATTCATCAATATACTCCCATTTCGTGGAATGGCAATAAGACTGACCCTGTTCTGCCTCATCGAGGAGGTCTTCCAGAGGCCTGCCGTTCAGAAAGATCCTGTTCTCTTCCCCGGCCACGGCTGTCTTCTCATATACAGCCACGCGGATCCCGTCCGATTCAAGGATTGCCGTTACTTCTTTGAGCAGGTCAAGAAAGTCTTTCCCTGTATCGGAACAGCGGTAACAGGGCTTTGTCTGGTCTTTCCCGTGTCTCCATTGCAAATTAAGGGAATGTATGATCTCCATGGGCCGTCAATGTCCCCTTTTTCATGGATCAGCATATAGGTATCGGGCAGACG
>LKUF01000447.1 GCA_001412335.1 Methanolinea sp. SDB | reverse complement strand
GCCGACGTATTGGGCGGGCTCGGGATATCGATCTTTGCAAGGAGGGCGGCGAACCGGTCACGGTCCTCGGCGACGTCCATCGAATCGGGGGAGGTCCCGAGGATCTTCGTGGCAAGTCCGAGCGCCGCTATGCTCTCGTGGATGGGGACAGCCAGGTTGACGGCGTTTTGCCCGCCAAACTGGACCATCACGCCGAGGTAGTTGTCCTTTTTCAGGATATTGACCACGTCCTCGAGCTGCATGGGCTCGAAGAAGAGACGGTCGGAGGTGTCGAAGTCGGTCGAGACGGTCTCGGGGTTGTTGTTGACGATATGGACCTCGACCCCCTCCTCCCGGAGAGCCTTCACCGCGTGGACCGTGCAGTAATCGAACTCGATACCCTGGCCGATCCGTATCGGCCCTGACCCGAGGATCAACACCTTCTGCCGCTCATCGGCCGTAATCTCGCAGTCCTCCTCCCAGGTAGAGTAGAAGTAGGGGGTCTTTGCCGGGAACTCGGCAGCACAGGTGTCGACCATCTTGTATGTCGGGTTCCCGACGATTGCCTCTATCTCACCAGGTTGCCTGCCGGTGAGCCCGACCAGTTCGTCGTTGGTGAACCCACAGGTCTTTGCAAGCCTGATATCCTCGTCGGACGCCTCCTGCCCGAGCCGCTCCTCCAGTTCAACGATATTTTTTATCTTTTCGAGAAAGAAGGGGATGATGTTCGTGAGACCGGCGACCTCATCCACGGTAAATCCTGCCTTGAAGGCATCAAAAAGTGTTGCAAACCGCTCATCGGTCGGCCGGGAAAGGATCATCCGTATCTCGCTTGCATTCGTGTGGAGATAGATATCCGTATCAAGCGACCGCAGCGCCTTTTTGAATGCCTCCTCGACAGTGCGCCCGATGGCCATGACCTCGCCGGTGCTCTTCATCGCAGTAGTGAGCGTCCGGTCGGCGTTCTTGAACTTGTCAAACGGCCAGCGGGGGACTTTGACGACTATGTAGTCTATGGCCGGCTCGAACGAAGCAGGCGTGCACCCGGTCACGGAATTCGTGATCTCGTCCAGGAGGAGACCGATTGCGATCTTTGCTGCAACCCGTGCGATCGGATATCCCGTCGCCTTGGAGGCGAGTGCAGAGGAGCGGGAGACGCGGGGGTTCACTTCAATAACCCGGTAGTCGCCGTTTTGGTATGCGAACTGGATGTTGCATCCGCCCTGCAC
>LKUF01000446.1 GCA_001412335.1 Methanolinea sp. SDB | reverse complement strand
GAGGTATTGTCAAATGTTGTGGATGAGAGCCTGTAAGGCGCTTCCTTCCTAATACGAAATTACGAAGCTTTTGCCATCACCCCATCGTTGAACTGTACCCCCTGAATGACGAGGGCAATATATTCGTGTTTGTTCAATCGTCGCCAATGCTTTTCTGCCTGCTCAGCCAGCTTGTAAACCATCATCAAGGTGGCTATTCGGGAACCGCACCCCTTGGTTCTGACAGTGCGGAGGCGGACCGTCGAGAAGGTGGACTCGATCGGATTGGTTGTGCGCAGGTGGATCCAATGCTCGGCCGGGAAGTCGTAGAAGGTGAACAGATCATCCTTGTCCTTCTCCAGGCAGGCACAGGCAGCCGGGTACTTGGCCTCGTAGAGGCGGATAAACTCGTTGTACGCCTCCAATGCTTTCTCCTTGGTCTCGGACATATACATATCATGGATCCGCTGCTTGGCGGCTCCCTGAACTCGTTTGGGCATCTTATCCAGGATATTGGCGGTCTTGTGCACCCAGCATCGCTGCCGCCGCATAGAAGGGAACTCCTCGGCCGCGGCGGCCCAGAACCCCAGTGCCCCATCCCCGATACCAACAGCGGGAAGTTCGCTCAAGCCGCGACTCTTCAGATCCCGCAGCATATCCAGCCAGGATACCTTACTTTCCCGGTAGCCATCCTGTACCGCTACCAGCTCCTTGCGGCCGTCCTCAGTGGCTCCGATGATAACCAGGATGCAAGTCCGATCGTCTTCCAGGCGAACATTAAAATGGATTCCGTCTACCCAGATATAGGCATAGTGTTTATCGCTCAAGTCGCGCTGCCGCCAGCCTTCATAATCCTGCTTCCAACCTTCCTTGAGCCGGACGATATTGGTAGCCGAAAGGCCAATGGCCCGAGGTCCCAGGATTGCCTCCAGAGCTTCAACGAAATCGCCGGTGGAGATCCCCTTGAGATACAGGCAAGGGATCAAGGCATCTATACTGGGAACTCGCCGCAGGAAGGGGGGCAAGATCCTGCTTGTGAATCGTCCCGCCGGCCGACGGTCGTTAACCCTGGGTTGCCGGACTTGAACCGGACCTATCCCCGTCACAAGATTCCGCTCCGGCATATACCCATTCCGGACGACCAGGCGGAGACCATTTTCATCCCTCAAGTGAGTGTGGCTATCGATGTATCCCGCCACCTCTGTCTCAATGGCCGCCTGAAGCATTTGGCGGGCTCCTTCTTTGATCACCTCCTCCAAAGCCGATTTAACTTCGGTTTTCTCTTGCTTTGCTG
>LKUF01000445.1 GCA_001412335.1 Methanolinea sp. SDB | reverse complement strand
TTAGACGAATTCCTGTAGCGATGTGTGCGGATCAATCCTGCATTCTCTCCTTCGGAGATCCATGCATGCGTTCAGGACAGTCTCCATGAATGATAATGCTCCCTGGACTCCGGCGATCGGGTGGGCGGCCAGCCGCACCATCCCGCGAAACGGGTAGGTGAGAGGAACAAAGGCTGCGTTTTGGACCTGTCTCTCCTCGAAGGAGGACCCGATGACGAGCTCGGGTTTATCCCTCTCCAGTATCCGATCTACTGCAGACATGTCCCGTGCCTCTTCCACCCGGAACCGTGATGATCGGATCGCGTTCCTGCACCCGACAGAGGTGACCTCGGCATCGAGATAGTCGGACAACAGCTCCGCTGCAAAATGGGCATACGAAAATCCCCCGAATATTGTCGTGGACGGAGGTTCGAACCGGCGGAGGTACTTGTCGCATGCCCGGTCGATCGCCTCCCCTGCAAGCCGTATCTCGTCAAGGATTGGATCGATATCCGCATCGTCGCACCAGGTTGCAAGTCCGGTTAACGACGATTCCAGATTCTTCAGTCCAAGTGCAGTGCCGATCTCTCTTCCCGGTTGGCCGCACAGATCAGGATTGGTAGATATCGTGAGGGGCGAAGGACGGCAGGTGCTCAAAAGACTGTCCAGGCAGAACCTGGCTGCGACAGGGATGTTCGCATGACCAAGAATCCTCTCCATTTCGATGAGATTTCCCCTGCAAAACGGGTCTATCAGGTCAAGTCCCGAGATGTTGACCCCGGGGCGTTCTTCGTCGATGCAGCAGGGCAGTGAGCCTAATGCCGTGGTGTACCCTTCCTCGCAGCCACCGATGAAACCAGGACTGTCGATTACGATGACGGGGTATCCTGAGAGGATCTCCCTGATATCTTCACCGGTCACCGCCGGAGCACAGGCAGGGATCACCGCAAGGAGGTCGTACTGGGATGAGAGTTCCTCCACGACTTTCTTCAGCCTCTTCTCGGCTCCGAAGATGATGTCCTCCTCTATGAGGTTTGTGCAGTGGAGGGGGGTCTTTAGCAGAGTGGCCGGGTAAAAGAAGCAGCCGCTCGATCCATGGATGATCACCCCGATTCCACGAATCCCGGAGAGACAGGATGCTGCGCCGGTCATCGCACAGGGCCAGAGCGGGTTCATGCAGTCATTTGTCGGCACGGACAGTTCTCCTCCACCGATGAAGCAGGCGGGACATCCCTGCGGTACCGACCGGGAACGGGTCCGGAACCTCCAGGTAGATCCCGTCCTCATCACATGAGAGATCAAAGGTCTGGATAATCTCTTCTATGGCAGGTGAATTTCTTACGACTCCAGGGATGCCACAAAAGCAGACCTGCCGGCCTGCGAAATCGCGAAACCTGGCAATCATACGCTTCTGGAGACGGATTTCCGCATCTACTGCACTTTCTGGGTTTTTTCCAAGCAATTCCCCTGTTTTTTCCAGGAACTCGCACGTCTGGACAAATCCTTCTGGAAGCGCTTCAATGTATGGCGTCCCAAACAGCTCCCGGAACTTTTTCCCTACGGTATCAATGGACCGGTCACGAAGGATGTTGAGGGAACCGGATCCGAGATCTGCAAGCCGGTCAGTCCCGATATTTCTCACGTACCGCAGGCCGATCCTGGCGCCAAGCGCGGACATCAGGCGGGAAATCTCGTAAAAATTCTCTTCAACCTCATATTCCAGGTTTTTCTCCCCGATGAGCGTGACAGTGCCGTCAGGGGCAGCCCTGCATGAGAAAGACGAAAGTGCAAGAAGGGCATTTTCATACCCGGTCTGGAATACGCCGCCAAGAAACCCTGAAGTCGGGATGTAGCAGACCGGCACGCCATATTCGCGCGAGCAGACGGCTGCAACATCGTCGCCGATGGTGTCGACGACACAGGTGGAGAGGACAAATACAGACTTCCAGCCTTCGCGTACAGTCTCTTCTACAAGGGCTTCGAGCACCAACTCCCCGCCAAAGATCACCTCGCTCTCTCTCAGGTCAGTGCAGCGAATGGCCGGGATGGCACCAATATCCTGTTCATGCAGCAGCGAAAAAAAGAGTGAGACATTGTGGTGGGCACATCCGGCCGGGCCATGGATGATCGTGACCGCATCCTGAACTCCGGTCGTTACCGAGAGGGCCCCTGTCAGGGTGCAGCCCTCACTCCTTGATGTACTCATATGCAAGTGATTCGAGGTCTTCTATCTCGAGAGGCGTGGGAATGTCCAACCGGGTGTTTTCCATCACCTTCCGTGCCAGGTTCCGGTAGGCTTCCGCCTGGGCCGAGTCGGAGGCGAACTCTATCACGGTCTTCTTGTTCAGTTCGGAGACCTGGACTATGCGGTCACGGGGGATGAACTGGATCATGCGGGAATTGATCCGTTCTGCAAATTCCTCCACGAGCTCTTTCTCACGCGGCATGTTCTTGGCATTGCAGATGACTCCTGCCAGCCTGCACCGGCTCCGTGCCCTGGTCGAGAGCCGTGCGATAGCCTTGCAGATGTTATTTGCCGCATACAGGGACATCAGCTCACCTGAAGTCACCAGGTACACCTCCTGTGCGTACCCTTCCCTCATCGGCATGGCAAAACCCCCGCATACCACGTCTCCGAGGACGTCATAGAGGACCACATCAGCCTGGAGAGCCCCGAGCTTTTCGAGGATCTGGAACGTGGCGATGATCCCCCTTCCTGCACAGCCGACTCCGGGTTCAGGGCCGCCTGCCTCGACACACCTGACACCGCCGTAGCCCCTGAATACCACGTCCTCGATCGAGATGTTCCGATCCCCCCTCTCCCGTACGAGGTCCATGACCGTCGGTATGAGGCGTCCATTCATCAGCATCCGCGTACTGTCTCGTTTCGGGTCGCACCCTATCTGGAGTATGTCAAGACCCTGGTCGGAAAGGGCGGCCGATAAATTTGCAGAAGTTGTCGATTTTCCTATTCCTCCCTTTCCATAGAGGGCGATCTGCTTCATCAGTAGTACTATGGCGATGTTTGATAATAGGTGTTCTGGAGTTAACACCAATATGGTTGTGTTAGAGTGCAGGCCCGGAACCGAATCCGTCTAGTCCCGTCCCCTGAATAGCCCCATGAAAAGGATGATGACCGGTATCACTTCGAGACGTCCTATCCACATCACGAGTATGAAGACCCACTTCGAGATTAACGGCATCGTGGGCGAGACATATCCTGTGCTGACCCCGCACGAACTGAGCGCGGAGACAATGTCGAATAGCAGGTCCGGAACACCGAATGACGTGATATGGAACTGCAGAATCACGAGCGTGGCTGCAAAGATGGTCAGCACGGAGAGAATAATGACGAGCATGTTCTTCGAGAGTTCCTGTTCGCCAACACTCGCTGCTATAGTCCTTCCTTCGTATTTGAAAGGCACAAGGACCTTTCCCCTGACAAAGGTACGCCTGAACCACCATATGATTCCGCGGTACCCGAGTGCTATCCGGGAGAGCTTCAACCCTCCGGCAGTGCTACCCGAGGAACCCCCGATAAACATCAGCATGGTGAGAAATACGACAGTTACACCCGGGAAAAGGTGCGGGTTCGCATTCTGGAAACCGGTTGTGCTGACCGCCGCGGTGGTCATGAACAGGCCCTGCCTGACCGATTCGGAGAGTGCATATCCACCAATGAAATAGAGGTCGGATATTACCAGGAGAGAGCCGAAGACGATGAATATGATGAGCAGTTTTAACTGCTCGTTTCCCAGAAAGGAGAGCCTTCGTTTCCGGTACGAGGCATAAAAGAGCGTGAAGGGGACAGACCCGATAATCATGATAGGGACGAGGAGATATTCCAGGGCCGTGTTATTGTAATACGAGAGGCCCCCGGGACGGGGAATAAACCCTCCGGTCGAAACGCCCGATATTGCAAGGTTGATGGCATCCCAGAGTGGAACACGGGAGAGAATGATGATCCCTGTGGCCATGAGGGTTATGAGGATGTAGACCGCCCAGATCTGCCTGCCCGTTGCAATCATCGCAGGAAGTATCCGTTCGTCCCTGCTGTCCGATCGGAAATAGGGGGACTGGTTGAGACCGGAGCGGTTCGCCATTGTGATGGTGTATGCGATGATCCCAAAGCCGCCAACCCACTGCATGAATGTCCGCCAGAAGAGGAGAGTCTCCGGGACTTTTGAGAAGTCCCCAAGCAGGGAAAAGCTCGTTCCGGTCCATCCGGCCATGCAGTCAAAGAGGGCATCCACAAACGACATCTCGAGGACCATCATGAATGGTATGACCGAGATGACTGCAAAGACGAGCCACACCAGCGCAACAGAACAGAGTGCCGCCGACAGGCGGATTCCTGACTGCCTGCGGGGCAGCTTGTTCAGTATCTCCCCGACAAGGAACAAGAAGACCGGTACGAGGATCATGGGCAGAAAGACATCCCATTCATCTGTGAATGGAATGAGCAGAAGCGGTACAAAGGTGACCGGGCTCATGAATACAAGCATCGCCCCAAGCTCGCCAAGGACTGTTGAAAAGTATTGTACCCTGCCCATCAGTACAGAATGCCCCTGTATTCTTTTATCCTTTGCTGCTACTTTTTTATTCCGGGAGAAGAAGAAGTATCACGCCAGATTCGCGAGATGGTTGATGATTCGCCATGATACGATGAGCCGCACCATGTCGGTTGCAGTCACCATCGCATTCCCCCGGAACATATCGGCTGGCTGGGTACCTGTCTGCTCTTCGATTTTTCTCCTGAGATCCCCGGCCATCTCCCGGGGAATCCCGCCGTCAAAGGCCAGGCGCCCCATCCTCCTGCCTGCTTCCGTCACAACGCGGTACTCGACCATGAAATTGTGATCAAAGGATGACATGAGGGAGACAAGATCCATCCCGAGGCAGATGTGATCCATACTGCACGAAGTGGCGGTCTGGAGGATGGAGACACGATAGATATTCTTCTTCCATCCCAGATCGCGGCCGAAGCGCGAGAATCCTATCTCGATTACCGCATCTGCATGGTCCCTCTGGGGGGCTATGTATGCCCGGTAATCGTTCTCTCTCCGTGCAATCGCATCCCGTACCTCCCGCTCCGAGTATCCCCGCTTCTCCATGTCCCGCTTTATCTTCCATTCCCGCTTGACAGCGGATGCAGGGTCAAGGTAGAGCGAAAAATCCAGGAGATCGCGCAGACCGGGGGTGAAGAGGGAATGCAGTCCTTCCAGGATAATTATCTTTGCGGGAGCAAGGTACTCCGGTCCTTCGAGCCTGCCGGTCGAATGGTTGTAGATATTCTTGTAGATGCCCTTTCCCTGCTTGAGCAGCCTGAGATCGCGTTCAAGCCCCGCCAGGTTGTTTGCATCAGGATGCAGCGGCGTGATCTGTATCTCGTCCCTCTGGGTGCGGTTGTAGATATGGTAGTCATCGAGTGTGATGGTTGCAACCATTGAATCGCCAAACAAATGGCGGATGGAGTCTGTGAAGGTGGTCTTGCCCGACCCCGAGTCACCGGCAACACCGATTGCAAATCTCCCTGGCGAAGATTTGATAATCTCTTTGAATCCTGGTTTACTGGTCATTTCACCTCATCGAACGGGGCCATATCTTCGCGTACAGGACGGGCCTCAGTCAAGGATTCCAATCTCGCGGTGCTTCTTTGCGATATCCTCGGCCAGCCGCTCGATCTCGCGCACGGTTTCTGCGCCTGGAGCCCCCCTGATATAAACCGGTTCCAGGAGTTCCGGCTTTACGCTGGAAAGCATCCCCGTCAACGTCTCAACGGTCTTTCCACCCCACCCGTACGAGCCGATGATGGATGCGAATCTCATCTTGGGGCGAAGCAGGTTGACGAGGTAGGTTGCATAGACCGCCTGTGGATGCGGACCGAACAGCACGGTGGGGGTGGCGATGACCACTGTTGCCGCATCGACAAGGGCCATAGCCAGTTCACCCGTATCTGTCACGGTCAGGTTGAAGGGGGAGACTCCGACACCCTTCGCGATAAGTGTCTCTGTCAGCAGGTTCACCATCTTCTCTGTACTCCCATGCATGCTGACATAGGGTATGACCACCTCGTTCTTCACGTCATCCGAGATCCAGTCCCTGTAGGCAGAGAAGACAGGATCAGGAGGGGCATACAGCGGACCATGGCTCGGAGCAACGATCTCGATTGGAAGCTTGTCCAGCCTCTCCATGTGTCCCTTGATGCTGGACCGGAAGGGCATCATTATCTCTGCATAATACCGCTTCGAGGAACCATACATGATGCGCTCATCGGAAACGAAGAGATCGCTCGTGGCAATATGCGATCCAAAGAGGTCGCAGGAGAAGAGTACCTTTGATTCCTGCACGTAGGTGAGCATGGTCTCGGGCCAGTGCACCCACGGAGTGATCAGGAACTGGAGTGTCTTGTCGCCAAGAGAGAGGGTGTCATTGTCCTGGATGACATCCACCCGGTCAACATCGATATCGAGGAGGGCGACGAGCAGATCGCGGCACTTCTCGTTGGTGACGACCCTGGCCCGCGGAAAGAGCTCGAGTATCATCGGGAGAGTACCTGAATGGTCCTGTTCTGCGTGGTTCACGATGATGTAGTCGATACCGTCGACACCGATCCTGAAAAGGTTCTGGACCAGTTCATACTCCTTCGTCGGGTCGACGGTATCTATCAGGGCCGTCTTCTCGCTCCCTTTCACCAGGTATGCATTATAACTGGTCCCCTGGGGAAGCGGGATCAGCGAATCAAAGAGCCTCCGGTCCCAGTCAATCGATCCTATCCAGTGGATACCGGGTTTTATCTCTCTAAATGTCATTTCGACTCCTCCAGATCAGGCTTCTGTGAATTTATCGGATGATGCTCCGCAGACCGGGCATCGCCAGTCGGACGGGAGGTCAGCAAATGCAGTTCCGGGATGTATTCCCTGGGTGGGCTCGCCCTTCCCGGGATCATAGACGTGTCCGCAGATGGAACAGATGTAGGTGCTCATATCTCTTTCTCCATAAAATTTCGAAAATTGGCTGGTTTTCGTTTATAATCCATCAGGATGATTCAACATAATGATTTCCATTCCAGAACCACCCTCTGGATACCCTCTTGTCGATGATGCATGCCATGATTATATAGCGAAAATGACCTATCAGAAACCATGAATCCTGAAAGTCCTGAGAAAGAGGGAGTGATAATGGTCGCCCACCTGATGGCTCTCGCTGCACGAACGGCCCCAAAGGGGAAAGGGATGGACTCAATCGAGTTATGCGTCGTGACGGGGGATGATCTTCATAGGCTCGCTGTCGCCATGAAGGATGCCGGAAAAGCCCTTGAAATGGCGTTTTTCAACAGGGATTCCGCCAACGTGGCCGCTTCGGATGCCTGCCTGCTGATAGGCGCACGGGGGTATGAACCGGCTGGAATCAACTGCGGCGGGTGCGGATATTCCACCTGTCTTGAGATGTCCGGGGCGTTCCAGGAAAAAAAAGCCCGGGCTTACCATTTCCGGGGACCCGGCTGTGTCATCAAGATGGCCGATCTTGGAATAGCCGTAGGATCGGCAGTGAAGACAGCATCTATCCATAACGTGGACAACAGGGTGATGTATACCGCGGGAATCGCCGGGATCTCACTCGGCTGGCTTGGAGACTGTTCGGTGGGATATGGCATACCACTCAGGGCAGCAGGCAAAAACATTTTCTTTGATCGGTCATGAACTAACAACTCGGGAAGTATAGAAAAATGACAAAGATGAAGATCAGGGGTGGAGATCTCGATCTCGTCGAATACGAGTTCACTTCGTTCCCTGCAGGAGAAAATATCCGGACAATCGGGCTGGAGAAACCCTATACGCTCACCCCCAGGCAGGGAACTGTCAGGGTGCGGGCGCCGGCAAGAATTCACCTCACGGTGCTTGACATGAACAGGTTCTCGCCCGCCCGCCCGGGTGGCGGCGGTGTGGGATTTGCTATCCAGCTCTATTGCAGCGTCGAGGTGGAATGCACAAAAGAAGGTCTCGAGATTGACTACACCCGGCCGTATATCATCAGGCATTTCGTGGAAGTTTTCAAAAAGATCACCGGCTACACCGGAGGTTTCAGGATAAAGGCCGAGGACCATCACCACGAGCACGTGGGTCTCGGTTCCACGAGCACCATCATGATATCGCTCGCACATGCCCTCAATTTCGCAGTCGGAAGCCCGCTTAGTTCTGACCAGATGCGAAAGGCCATAGGCTACAACTACGTGGAGGAGACTGCCGAAGGGGACGTGCTCTTTGGATTCGAGACGGGTGTCGGCCCTGCAGTGAGCATATATGGAGGGATGGCAATCATGGGTGACGAACTCGCTCTCGTCTATCACCACCCGTTCGGAGAGGGGAAGAACGTGTTCATCGTCATCCCGTCGAGTGATATATCGTCTGCGGGCACAAAAGAGTTCGATCTCCTGATGAACAAGGCGCGGGTACTCGACTACCGGGACCGTGAATTGAAGGCATATTTCATCATGATGGATCTCATCCCTGCAATCGAGGCCGATGATCTCTCCCGCATGGGAAGCGTCATCCACGAGATAGACTTCCGCGGGTCGAAACGGGCAGAAGTGGAGCACCACAGTTACGAGATCTACCATTACATGAGCCAGATGTACGAAGGAGGCCTGGAGTTCGTTGGGATGAGTTCTGTGGGCCCTTCGATTGCCATAATCACGGAGAAGAGCAGGGCTTCGGTTGAGAAGATCCTGGAAGGAGTGGGAGTCGAGATCGCCATTGAAACCCGTATTGACAACAAGGGACTTGTCATCACCCACGAACCGTAGAAAACTACAGAGTATGAGGTATTAAAAGAATCAACGCAAAATAGTACAGAGTGCCGCACAGCCCTCCCTCACCGTGGGGTTTGACACCCCTCATGGCGCCGTTTCATATCATAGTAGAGAATCCCTACCTGAGGAGAGCCTTTGCACTCACCTTCCCGTTCGCATTTATCATCACGTATATCCTCATCATGTACCATATCCTCCCTGAAGTGCAGTTTTTCCGCCTGGGGGGGATAATGCTCGCGTATTTCTTCCCCCCGGCAGGAAAGGAGAGCATGATCCCGCTCGGGATTGCCCTGGGCATTCCCTGGTACTTTGTCGCACTCTCGATTGCGCTTGTCGATGTCGCATCCTCGATGTTTCTTGTCTGGAACTTCGACCTCGCCCTCAAGATCCCACTGCTCGGGAGCTGGATAAACCGGTTCGTGGAAGGGGGAGGAAAGATCATCTCGCGCCACCGGTGGCTTGAAGGGCTGTATTTCTTTGGCCTGGTGGGATTCATCATGTTCCCGCTCCAGGGCAGCGGAGGTGTAGGGGGATCGTTGCTTGGCAGGATCCTGGGCCTGAAAAAACTGGAAGTCCTCGCAGCAGTGACTCTTGGCGCATTCATCGGCTGTTTCGCTATTGCAATCGGGGTCGAATATATTCTCATCATCCTTGAAAAATCGCTCCTCCTGGGATTGATGGTCATTCTTGTTGCAGTTACGGTTCTTGGAAGTTACCTGATAACCAGGTACAACCGCAGGAAGAAGATGGGGGATCATGATCCACGGGAATCTTTCCCTGCTGACGACATACGCCAGTAAATATGGTAATTCAGAACAGTTTATGGCAAATGCGGTTCAAATATGAAAGAAGGCCTATCGCATCCGTTTCCAGAAAAATATGCGCTTTGTATCATTGACTGGAAGACAGAACGATAGTGAATAAAGAGGCAAACAAGGATGCATGAACTCAGTGTCGCGTACGACATATATGCAACGGCGAAGCGTGCCGCCCGGGAACACCATGCCAGGCAGGTAAGCAAGGTCTTTGTCGATATCGGGGAGATGGCAATGATCAACCCCGAACAGGTTGAATTCCTGTTTCACACGATCGCAGAAGAGGACGAGGTCTTTGCCGGGGCAGAACTCGAGTGCAATGTTGTAAGCGTCCTCTCACGGTGCAGCTGCGGGTATGAAGGGAATGAGCGTTTTGTCTGCCCCCGTTGCGGTGCACTCCCCGAGATGATCCGGGGCAGGGAAGTTATGGTGACCAATATCGAGATCGAGGTGGAGGACTGATGAAGGTAAACCTGATGCATGGAGCCGGAGGAGAAGTCATGGGAGAACTCCTCCGCATCATCACGCGGCTGGAACATAACAATGCCGGTGGAATCGGCCTGGAAGCACTGGACGATGGTGCAACAATCCCGATAGCAGGTGTTAATATCGTATTCACGACAGATTCCCACGTGGTCCGCCCGATCTTTTTCCCGGGTGGCGATATAGGCCGGATATCGGTCTGCGGGACCGTAAATGACCTTGCCATGATGGGAGGACGACCAATTGCACTCTCCTGCGGGATGATTATCGAAGAGGGGTTCCTGGTGGAAGACCTGGAACGAATCGTCTCGTCAATGGACCATGCCCTCGGCGAATGCGGTGCCAGCCTGGTCACGGGCGATACCAAGGTCCTCGAACACGGGGCACTGGATGGAATCGTGATCAATACGGCCGGGATCGGGGTGGCGGAGAAGGTGATACGGGACAACGCTCTCCGTCCCGGCGACACGATAATCGTGAGCGGTACGCTTGGGGATCATGGGATCGCCATAATGGCCGAGAGGTCGGGCTTCTCCCTCGGGCAACAGATCGTATCTGACGTGGCTCCGCTGTGGGGACTTGTCGAGAAGGCTCTTGCCGCAGGTGAGATCCATGCGATGAAAGATCCGACACGGGGCGGATTTGCAAACGCAATAAACGAGATGGCAGAAAAGAGCGGAGTATCAATACGGATACGGGAAGAAGACCTCCCGATACGAAAGAGCGTGAAGAGCGCTTCAGAAATGCTCGGTATCGATCCCCTCCAGGTCGCAAACGAGGGAAAAGTGATCATGGGTGTCCGCCCGGAGGATGCGGAGGACATACTAGCGGCAATCCGTTCCCACACGTATGGACGCGACGCAGCCATCGTCGGAACGGTCACGAAGGGTGCGAACGTCATCATGGAGACCGGGATCGGAGGCGAGCGATTCATTGAGCCACCGGTTGGCGATCCCGTCCCGAGGGTATGCTAGGTGATCTAATCCGAAGCTGAATAGATCTCGATATAGTCAGAAAGGATTTTTATTGCCTCGTATTCCCGTTTTCCGCCGCATTTTTTTGCCAGTGCGAGGTGGTGGCCTATGAGATCGCGGAGGGCAGGATCCCCCGTGCGGACAAACCGCGTCGCATGGACAGTGGCCTCGATTATACTGTTGAATCCCCTGTTTACCGGATGAACCACGTGGCGGACAATCTCCTCGTGCACCGGTTCCAGCCCGACTATCAGGGCTTCGGCCGTCTCTCTCTCGATGACCGTTCTCATTGCCACCCATGCTTCTGCAGAGTCAAGGCGGTGAACGGTCAGGCCGTCTACGGTTTCGGCCACGAAAGCCTCCGTCGGCAGGTCTTCAAACGCCGTGGTGACATAGATTACCGGGTCGTGCAGGATATTTGCGACCATGTAACCCTGTTTTTCGATATTTTCCGCGGTATGGCTCCCGAGAAATGCAACCAGGCTGTATCGTCCGTTCCGGTGTATCACTCCCATCGGTGCTGCATTCACCGTCGTCGTCCCGATGACCTCGTTGATTCCCTCTCTTAACAGTCCCATTGCCAGCCTTCACACAGTGCAACATAGATGGAAGCGATGATGATATCTGCGAGGGAGCCCGGGTTTATTCTCTTCCTGATGCAATCGGCATCGAATGTCTCAAGGTCCCGGAGTCCTTCGCGGACTTCCATTGCTTTTGTCATTACTTCCCAGGCCGCATCCTGTCCATGTTTCTTGATGACGAATGTATCGGGTTCGACCGACAGAAGCCATAAAAATGTTTTTACGATGGAATCACGACCGCATCCTTCTTCCCATAACCGGTCGGCGGTCCGTCGGGTGAGTGCAAAACCGTTCACCCATTCCCTGGCGACCATGTCGTTTGAGGCAGAGTGGAGCATCACGTCATAGAGGGTCATCCCCCGGTGCCTCAGCTCCCCGTACACCTCCGGATCATTCACGTCGAGCTCGTCTCTTGAGAGGACCCGGACTTTCGTCTTTCCGAATGCCCGGTAAAAATCCACTGCGTCATCAACCGTAGTCTCGTGCACCACCCGCGTGGCGCCGGCGATTCCTCCACCCATAATTAATGGAACCAGGAGAATAAACGCCCCAAAATGCGTGTTTCCCCCCGAATGGACACTGGAGAGATCGACTGCCTCATATATGATCCCTCCTACTCCCGATGCAGCCTCCCCTGCCCTCTGGAGTGCCGGTCGTGAGAAGATGATAGATGCCAGGAAGTGTTCAAGGCGGGTATCAGGATAATCATGACAACGGTCGACGTTGCCTGGTTTTGGATATGCGCTGACCTCCAGCATCATTGCCAGCTGTGCCAGTTCAGCCCGATTCAGCTCGCCCGGATTCATCAAATATCTTTTTCATTATCAGTTCTGAGAGATTATGTTTATGCCGCATGTAGTCACGGGTGGAAAGGCCGATCTCCCGCAGTGTCATATCCCGAAACATGCAGGGTGAAGAGTCCTTGCAGCACCAGGCAAGACTTCCAAAACAGGTCTGCCTGCCTTCCTCGAGAGGCGTCTTCATGACTCCGTCCTGCTTCATCTTCAGGTACTCCTCGCGGGATATGCCAATCCTCTCAAGTGTCGGAATGAGCGGGCAGTTCTTTACCGGCATGCAGCAGAAGGCGAGTGCGCGAATATCTCCACCTCTGCAGAGCTGTTTTGGGGAATTGTACCATCCATGCTCGTCTGCAAACCTGCTGATGGCCGCGTCGAGTCCGGCCAGCGTCCGTGTATCAGAATGTCGCGCAAGAGAGACCATGTCTGCCCCGTGCGAGAGCATGTCCTTCATCCTGTCAAAATTGTTGATGGAGTTGTTCGCAATCAGAAAGAGAGGACAGCTGTTCCGGATCTGCCTGATCTTGGAATGGCCAAAGTCCATCAGGTCTGCGTGGATGATGTCACCACCGGCATGCCATATCTTTTGAGCCAAGAGACGGTCATCGGCACTGACACCTGCGCGTATCTTAACCGAGACCGTTACGTCAGATGCCTTGAGTGCCTTTATGATCTCCTCGAGGCGCCCCGGGTGGTGCAGGAGGTATTCTCCGCTTCCTGCATTGATCATGGCCTCCTGCCTGCAATGCGCATCAATCTCGTAGATCACCGCGTCTCCGAACTGATCGGCCAGTTCCGAGAAAGACCCTGGTCCGCTGCCCCTGAGATTGATTCCAAATACAACCCCGCTCTTCTCCATGAGCGAGACCTGTTTTTCGAGTTCTTTTGCCGGGTCGTCAAAAATAAACTCCTTCCTTCCTGACTGTACCATTTTCCGGCTGGCTTCCAGGGTTTTTTCATCGATTGAATACCCTCCGATGAACCCGACCCCCACGTGTTCTGCCCGCTCCAGCACGTATTCCGTATCTACCGATCCCGACATCGAAGCTATTGCCAGCGGGGTCTTCACAACCTTGTTATTGAGTAAAATCCCGAAACGTTCGAAATATTGCATTGATTCCATGGTTCACACGCAAAAATTTTTTCCCTGGATATAGAGGTTCTTATAAGTATCAATTTAATCTGTAATAAAAAGTTGGAATAAAAAATAACCCGGGGCGGCACTGTCCCGGCTACCATCCGCACTGTCTGTTAGGTTTTTTCAAGAGTAACATATATGCATCATTCACACAATCCCCACTTACACCTGCCCGGCTTAAATTCGTGTCTCTTTTCCTGGCATGGACGAAATTGGTAATCATTTTAACAGTATCCGTGCTACATTGTACAATATGGTAAAGAAGGGATTATTACTCGTCGGGCATGGAAGCAAACTTCCCTACAACAAAGAACTCGTGGAATCCACAGGTCAACTTATATCCAGGAATTACCCTGAATACATCGTTAAATGCGGTTTCATGAACATGAACAGTCCAAGCATTGAAGAGTGCATGGACGAGTTCCGCACAGAGAAGATCGATGCGCTTGTCGTCGTCCCGCTTTTCCTGGCCAAAGGGGTCCACATCTTAAAGGACATCCCTGCAATTATCGGTCTTGCCGAGGGGACGAACCGGGGAGATTTCCTCCTGAACGGAAAGACCATTCCGCTGCTCTATGCCGACCCGATCGGGAGCGATCCGCTCCTGGCCAATCTCATGGTCAAGAATGCCGAAAAAGTGCTTTCGGATCTCTGACACTGCATGAAGATCCTGGTGCTGGACACGATCCACGGCGGTCGAGAAATCGCGCGGCACCTGGAGAGAAAAGGCCACTTCGTCGATAGTGTGGATGTGTACCGGGGGCGGGACGGCATCGATCCAGAAACTGCGTCGATGCGGTCCTACGACCTGATGATCGTCCCCGTCCACCTCGATCCTTCGTATTTCCTTCTCGGGTCCATGCGGATACCCTGTATCACCCATCACGATGCGGTCCGCTGGATCCTCGGCAGTGACGTGCCGTCACCGATGATCGAGATCACCGGGGCGAGGGGAAAGACCACCACCGCGAATGCACTCGCGCACGTGATAGGAGGGCCAGGTATCCTCCACGCGTCGACCGGAACCGTCACCTTTCCCGATCGACGGATCCTCTGGAAAGGCAGCATCACTCCCGCCTCGGTGATCGAGGCAGCCATGCAGTCCCGAAGCAGCAATGGATGGCTTATAGCTGAAATTTCGCTTGGTTACTGTGGGTCAGGGGATCTTGGAGTCCTCACGTCAGGGCAGGACTACCGGTTTGCCGGTGGGAGACGAAGCGCTCTCCAGGAGAAGCTCCGTTCAGGGTTGCGTTTGCCCAGCCTTGTCACACCGCCCGGCGTCAATGTCACGGGATCATCGGTACGATGCGAGGATGCGGTGACGGTTACGGGAGATTCCTGCAATTACTCGCTTGAAGGGATCAGGGGTTCTTTCCAAAACCCGCTCCTCCTTCTCCCGGGTTACAAAACCCCCCTCATGCTCGCGGCCACGGCTGCGATGGTGCTCGGCATCGATCCATCCGATCTGGCGGATTTTTCGGTTCTCGAAGGCAGGATGGCCGTGAAGGAGTGCGACGGAGTGCTGGTTGTAGACAATTCAAACAGCGGAACAAACCGTGAGACGACCGCTGCAGCCGCAGAATACCTCAAAAGCTTCAACCGAAAAGCACCTGTCACCCTGGTGATCGGGCAGGAGGAAGACTCGGTATGCGAGGGCTTTTCTGCAGGAGAGGTCTTTGAGACAGTATCCCTGGTGCAGCCTGATATCCTTATCCTGGTCGGGGATTACCTTTCAACACAGCATATGACCCGAAATCGAGCAAAGAGCGGACCGGGAAAACCAACCCCGGTACATTACTGCCACACACTCGGGGAGGGAAGTGAACTCGCCATGAGACTGACTGAGGGCGGAGGGGTCATCCTTGCCGTCAAGACATGGAGATAGAATCATGAAATACATGCAGCCACGACCAAGTTCCATCGTTGCGGCGCTCTATACCGCCAGGGATCTCGAGGTTGACGTCGCAATCATGCACGGGCCGTCAGGGTGTTCCTTCAAACATGCACGCCTCCTCGAAGAGGACGGGCTTCACGTTCTCACGACGTCGCTTGCAGACGATGAATTCATATTCGGTGGACAGCAGCCGCTGGAATCAGTCCTCCGGTATGCCGAGGAGACTTTCAATCCACGGAGGATAGCTGTTGTCGGAACATGCGTCTCAATGATCATCGGCGAAGACCTCCAGTCCGCAATCGATAATTCCGGGATCAACACCCCCGCCATTGCAATCGAGATACATGCAGGCTACCCGGACAATATCGAAGGTGTTATCGCAACGCTTGAACCCGCCGCCAGGGCAGGCTGGATCAGCAGCGAGGAACTCGAACGGCAGAGATACATGCTCGAGAAGGCGAACGAAGTGGAACGCCTGCGCGGTGCAGCCTGCAAGCCGTATATCGCTCCTTCACGGGGGGATCTCAAGCACAAGGTCGCTCTGCAGCTCCTAGCCGTCGCCCGGAGCGGGAAGAAGGGTGTTGCAATCCTGAATGCAAAGAAGGAGACAGCATACATGTTCGCCGACGAGCTGATCGCTCTCCACGAGGCCTGCCCTGGGTGTAATATCACCTACATCGCCAACCTCGAAAAACGCGGTCTTCCCAAGGTGCGTGAAGATGCCCGCCGAATCATTTCAGGCCTTGAGAAGGCGGGTATAACCCCGGAACTTCTTGGGGCACTCGATGAATACGGCGCAAACGGTGACGCTCTTGGAAAACGTCTCCAGGAGATTTCTCCCGATTATGCACTCATTGCAGGAGTCCCCCACGCGATCCCACCCCAGTTTACAGCGGGAATCGAGTGTTTTTCCGTCACGAACGGTCCGCGACAGGTCGAACCCTTAAAAGATCTCGGGCATGCCCATGTCGTGGTCGAAGTCGACCTCCACCCAAAGACGCTCGGGGTGAAGGAGATCGTGGAGAGCGAGTTCGGGGCAATCCTCCGGAGCATGGTATGAAAACCCTGATGATTGCCGGCGACCGTTCGGGGAGCGGGAAGACGAGTATCACGCTCGCCATCGCCGCCATCCTCTCCCGTTCGATGAATGTCCAGACCTTCAAGGTCGGGATGGACTATATCGATCCGTCGTACCTTACCGGTGTCACGGGCAGGCCGTGCCGGAACCTGGACAGTTTTGTCCAGAGCAGTGACGAGATACGCGAGATCTTCGACCATGGACGTCAGGGTGCCGATTTCGTGCTTGTTGAGGGGGTTCGAGGCCTCTACGAAGGTGGGGAGGCCCTGGGCGACGAGGGGAGTTCGGCATCGATCGCCAAGCTGCTCGGCCTTCCCATCATACTGGTGGTCAGTGCCCGGAGCATCACGCGGAGTGCAGCAGCGATCGTGAAAGGATTCCAGGCTTTTGATGAAGGGGTGGATATCCGGGGCGTCATACTGAATAATGTCGCAGGAGAGAAGCATATCGCAAAGGCGACAACGGCAATCGAGCACTACTGCGGAATTCCGGTTGTCGGCACGGTGCCCAGGCAGCCGGAGATGGAACTTGCCATGCGCCACCTGGGCTTGGTCCCGTTTCTCGAGGGAACGGTACACAGGGCGTTTCACGAGAGAATCGATCTTGTCACGTCCATGATAGGTGACCACGTGGATCTTGCACGCCTGAACTCACTTGCACGGACCATCCCTCCACCGGAATCGGACCCACGGGTTTTTTGCAAAGAGAAACCGCTGGAAGTGAAGATCGGGATAGCACTTGACGAGGCATTCAATTTCTATTATGCAGACCTCTTCGATATCCTCCCGACCATGGGGGCGGACTGTGTCACTTTCAGCCCGGTGCATGATTCCATTCCCGATGCGGACGGCTACATCATCGGTGGCGGATACCCTGAACTCTTCCTGCGTGGACTCCAGGAGAACGCTGCCATGAGGGAGGCGATCGGTTTTGCGTCTGCACAGGGTAAGCCGGTATATGCCGAATGCGGCGGACTCATGTACCTTACCAATAAGATTGTGATTCGTCCCGGGTGGCAGGATGTTACGCACGAGGAATCATTCCCGATGTGCGGGGTCTTCGATGGTACAACATGCCTGCCTGCACGGAGAGTGGTCAGCTACGTGGAGGGCGAGAGCACCAAAAGGAGCCCGCTCGGCCCTGGATCGTTCAGGGGGCACGAGTTCCATTACTCGGGAGTACATCTCAAGTCCGGCACTTCGTATGCGTATACGCTCTCCCGGGGGGT
>LKUF01000444.1 GCA_001412335.1 Methanolinea sp. SDB | reverse complement strand
GGGAAAAAACCATTATTGGATTGCACAACATTGGGGGAAGAAATGGCAGGTAACAAGGAAGTAATTATATATACTCTCGAATTTTGTCCGAAATGCGAAATATTGAAGGAATATTTCAAAGCAAACGGGATCTCTTTTTCTGAACGGGATATGTCCAGCGCTGAATCACTGACCGATTTACGGGTTTCAGGCGTTTTCGTGGCCGAAGCCCCGGTCCTCCGGGTGGAGAACCAGTTCCTTACCCACACCGAGTTGTTCGTGAACGACTCCGTCCATGAAGAGGTGGTAAAAGAGCTGCTAGAGGGTTCCTGATGGCGGATCGGGACGACCGGCAGACCACGCTCGAAGGGGTATTCATCTCCCCGATGCCCCAGGTAAGGACCACAGACGGCCACATCCTGGAATGGGACAGGCAGAAGATCATCAAGCAGATAGTGGAAGAGACAAAACTCGTCGAGACATTTTACGGGTACGAGAGCGCAACCGAGGAATGCGCACAGGAGGTCGCCCGGCTCGTGGAGCAGAGGATCCGATCCCTGGGGATCCAAAGCCTCTCCGGACCCCTGATCCGCGAGATCGTGAATATCACCCTCCTCGAGAAGGGCATGGTCCAGTACCGAAATGTATGCACGAGGGTGGGGACCCCCGTCTTCGATGCCCACGAAATCGACGTGGGAAGGGGCTTTGAGGCCAAGGACAATGCAAACCTCCAAGAGAATGCCGAGACCTCGCACAAGAAGAAGGCAGACAAGATCAGCAAGGAGCAGTACCTCCTCCAGCTCCCCCCGCATCTCGCCGATCACCACCTGTCCGGCGATATCCACATCCATGACCTGGAATACTTTGGTTCGCGTCCATTTTGCCAAGATTGGGACCTCCGCTATTTCTTCTATTACGGCCTGATGCCCGACGGGAACGGCACGAAAGCGTCCGTTGCAGGGCCGGCCATGAGGCCCGAGGTGGCGGTCCTCCATGCGGTCAAGGCCCTTGGAAGCGCCCAGACGAATTTTGCCGGCGGGCAGGGATACTATAATTTTCTCACGTTCCTGGCCCCCTACTTCACAGACATTCCGTATGGGGAGATCAAGCAGCTGATGCAGATGTTTGTCTATGAGATGACACAGATGATGGTCGCACGCGGCGGCCAGCTGGTCTTCTCGTCGGTCCAGCTGAGCCCCGGGGTGCCATCCCTCTGGAGGGACAAACCGTGCGTCTACAAGGGCAGGGTCTGGGACGGAACGTCGGGCCCGAAGAAGACCTACGGCGAGCTGGAACGCGAGGTGAGGCTGCTCTTCAAGGCCCTTATGGAAGTCATGATGGAGGGGGACTACTGGGGCAAACCATTCAGCTTCCCGAAACCAGAGATCAGTATCGAACCTGACTTCATGCAGGAGGACGAGGAATTCAACCGCGAGAATCCCGATCTTCCCACATACCAGGACCTCTATCTCCTCTCGTTCGAACTGGCGTCCAAGTTCGGAACACCGTATTACGACAACCAGATCCCACCCTATCGGGGTGCAGGCAAGGGAATTTCGTGCTACCAGTGCTGTGCATACCAGTTCTCGGCAGTCGCAGATGATGACGCGGAGTTCGATGAAAAACTGGTATTTTCTGAAGGGAAACACTTTTCCATGGGGTCCTGGCAGGTGGTATCGCTGAACTGCCCGAGGGCTGCATACGAGGCTGACGGGGACGACTCACGCCTCTTTGCAGGCCTCCGCGCACTCATGGATGTATGCGTGGAAGTATTCAGGATCAAGAGACGGTGGATGGAGCTCATCCGTGCCCACGGCAGAATGCCCTTTGCCATGCAACGGCCAAAAGACCCGGTGACCGGTGAACGCGGCCCGGTAGCGGTCGACCTTGACGGACTCGTCTACACCATCGGTGTGGTCGGAGTAAACGAGATGATCCAGCATCACGTGGGGAGCCAGTTGCACGAATCCCGGGAGGCGTTCACAATGGCGGTCAGGGCCATGACCGAGATGGAGCTCTATGCAAAGGAGCTCTCGCAACGGCACAACATGACCATTGCACTCGCCAGGACACCGGCGGAGACCACCGGCCAGCGCTTCTCCGTCTCAGATCTCCTCAACAAGAACTACCGGGACCATGCGAAGAAGGTCATCAAGGGAGATCCCGAGACCGCACTGGAACGCCTCGGGACGACCCGCGATCTTCCGATATATTATACAAACGGGACACACGTGGCACCGGGGGCAAATATCCCACTCTCGAAGAGGATGGAGATAGAACATGTCTTTTTCCCCATAGTGGATGGCGGGAACATCTTCCACATCTGGCTTGGCGAATCAAGACCCGATCCAAGGGGCCTGATGGACATGGCCATGAAACTCTGCCGTGAGACACAGATCGGGTACTTTGCCTTCACCCGTGACCTGACAGTCGCGCTGCGGCAGTTCCGCGAATACAAGCCTGACAAGAAACGTATTTCAGAATGGGCAAGTGGCGAGGCTGGCATTCAGGCCTGATTCCCAGGACGGCAATATACCCTGAACGGAGCGCCCCTGGAGTTGAACGACCTTTTTAAGGTCGGAAAATCACTATTTTTTGGGGAAAAAGAATAGCTTATTGTATCTTTTCTGCCCGATCTTCACCTGAAGCAGCCTCGTTGATCTCCGATATATCGACCACCTCGTCTGCAAAGGAGGTGAGCTGGGATATCAGCACCGGATCAAGCCCCTTCTCAACAGCCAGGAATATCCCTGATATATTTAATATCCTCAATTTACTCACGACGAAATGGAAAAACTTGGAGAGGTCGACGGTATTGATGTAGATGAGCATTGCATTGACAGAATCAAGGAATATCACCGGTTTTTCTGCCTGCCTCTTCTTCAAGATCTCGCTCACCGCAATGCTTAACGAAGTGAGATCTCCAGGTTTATTCACATAAACACAATTCGGGAGCGTCTTCTCTTCCTTGCCGACGGCATAGCGGGTTATGGCGTCGATGAACCACAATCTGGAGGTATCTATTCCGTTCTTCTCGTAGAGATCCATGAGATACCCCGAGGGGTTGTTGACCGCAATGACGATGAGGTTGTGGCCTTCGCTCTGTATCTCCCTGATGAGTCGCAATGTATTGTCCCTGAACTTCTGGGGATCGGATAATGCAAGAACGATCTGTTTGCCGCCGATCGAAAGATTCAATCCTGGCATGAGGACCTCATTGCTTCAGAAATTCCCGCATTGCATCAGGAATTTCTGTCCTCTTCTCCGACACTGCAGCATTCAAATCACGAATCGTGGCAAGTATCTCTTCGATATGCTTCTCCTGGACGGCAAGTTCCATGATAATGTGCACGTTTCCGGTCTCGCCTTCAGATACCTGGTTCTGAATATCGGAAATATTCTGTTTTACAAGCTCGAGCGGGTTCTTTATCCTCAGTGCCGCCTCGCGGATATAGGCGATAAGCGCATTTTCCGCGTCTTTAACCGCGCTGATGCTGACAAAGTTCTCCACCAGGTACTCATCGCCGTTCATGGTCATCGGCGTCACGGTCTTTAATATCGGTATCTTCTCCCCCTCCCTGTTGAGCAGGTCACGCTCCGCGTGTTCTATACTCTGGCCGAGATCATCGATGGGGCATTTTCCTTTCTCTGCCGGGCAGATAAACGTGTGGCAGAGATGCCCGATCATCTCTTCGCGGCTGTAACCGGTCAGCCTCAGTGCCATCGGGTTTGCATCGATAATCCTGTGGGTCTTCCTGTCGACAAGAACGATCCCCGCTTCGACATGTTCCCATATCGCCCGGAATTTCGTCTCTGACCGTTGAATCTCCGCATTCTCCTTCTGGATGATGAGGGAGAGATAGGCGATGAAGATTGAGATACCGACGAATACCGCTGCACGGGTGACTGATGCAACGATTTCGGAGAGATCCGGCTGCGAAATGAAGAGTACGGCTGCCAGGTAAAATGCACTCAGGCAGACGGCATAAAAAACTCCCCTCTTCTGATACCAGTACGCGGCGAGGATGATTGGAATATAGAAAAAGTGGGTGAATACTATGGTGATGCCGCTGGAAAGACAGAAAATCGTGAGCACGATGGCTATGAGTGTGACAGCCAGAAGAATGCCCGGTTTCAGCATCGATCCCGGGTTGTTCTGGATTGTTTTCCCGTCCATACCTGATATCGTGTCCGTTTACCTTAAATAGTCTTTTGAGTGGGGAAGAGTGGCGGATTGATAAGAGAACGGAAATGCCGGGAAGAAAGGTCGCGGCC
>LKUF01000443.1 GCA_001412335.1 Methanolinea sp. SDB | reverse complement strand
GGAAGTCCGCCGCCGATCGCCTTTGCCATGCAGACGATATCCGGGACCACCCGGCTGTGTTCACAGGCAAGGAAAGACCCTGTCCGGAAACAACCGGCCTGTATCTCGTCGCACACAAGGAGAATATCATGCATGTCGCATAACTCCCGCAACTGGCGCAGGAACTCCACGGGTGGGACCACGTATCCCCCTTCACCCTGGATCGGTTCCACAAAGATCGCGGCGACTTCATCGGGTGCCACTTCTGTCCTGAAGATCTCCTCGTCGATGTAGTTGACCACATCTATCCCGCACGATGGACTGGATGCATTGAGCGGCCGGTACGGGTTCTCGTACGGTGCATGGATCACCGGGAGGAACGGCCCGAAATATTGCCTGTGAATCACCTTGGTCGCAGTCAGGGACAGTGCCCCCATTGTCCGTCCATGAAAACCGCCATAGAACGAGATGAAGTATTTCCGCTTGGTTGCCCGCCTGGCAAGCTTTATCGCCGCCTCAACGCTTTCGGCTCCCGAATTGGAAAAGTACACGCGGTCTATGCCCGAAGGCATGAACTTGACCAGTTTCTCTGCAAAAGTAACCGGCACCTCGGAGCAGAAATCAAGAAACGCGCCATGGGTGAGGGATTCTGCCTGCGACTGCACGGCTTTTATCACTTCGGGATGGTTCCAGCCCATGTTCATGACGGCGATACCGGCGGTAAAGTCCAGGTACCTGTTTCCGTCAACATCCCAGAGGTTCATGCCCTTCGCTCTCTCGAGCACGAGCGGGTATTCCCTTGCCATGGATTGCGAGACGACCCTTGAATCGCGTTCGAGGACATGACATGCACGGGGTCCCGGCGGGGGCGTTACGATCTTTGGCTCCATGGCAGATTGGTTGGGAGACGGGCAATTATACGTTTCGCATGGGCCAGGGAGCGGAAGGTCGTGCGCGCACAATACGCACTATCAGATAATCTCCGGTCCAAGCGAGAAGATAAATCATAAATTATAAATACTATGGTGTTTTATCGGATTATGCCTCAGAGGGGACTTCTGGGGATACGTGTCAGGACGCAATGAGTCCACATATCCAAACGGCTGTAAGATATATGGACGATAAAGACGCTGCATCCTGGGGCCGAACAAATGTTCGAAAAACATCCAAGCCGTGATAAAGCAAATCCATCATTCAAAACGGCGGAAGAACGATGGGTGTATGAGAGTTTTGTCATGGGGCCGAAACAGGTGTTTATGGAACATGATGCTGCGACACAATGAACCCGCAGAATCAAAACGGCGAAAGATCTGCAGGTGACAAAGACATTCTGTTGCGGGGCTGACCATGTGTTCCGGAATTGATCCTCTCATGGGGCATATTCCATTCCTTTGCATTTCATCTTTAGAATTTTTTTATCCTGACTCTTCTATGATCCTGCCATTCGGGGGGTCTGGAAGACCTCTCATCTCAAACTGTCGTCTCTTCCACGGGCAGTCGAATCTGGTACTGCTGGTGTTGAATCGAGAACATCCACTCCCGGATATGGTACTCCGTGAAAATGATACCAGGAAAGAACGAAAGGCAGAGGACAAACAGCAGAGCTCCCGGAAACATGCTCGAATCAAAAGGAATAATGTGGTGGCATCTCAGGAGGTTTCCGCCCTGTCCGCATGGACAGGGCATCCGCCATGGATTGAACGTTCATTCGGTGACTTAGTTGGACACTAATACACCTGCAATAAGATGGATACGAATTATTATTAAATCTTTTGGATTGCTTTAAGGCCTGGAGGGGTTGAAAATCAGCCCTGTTCGCTTCATCAACCGCAGATCCGCCATATTCGGATACTCTGTCACCCGGAAGCCTGCTGGATGACCCCGTGCCAGGGAGTGGTGTATTCAGAAGACAAAAACGGGAAGTTATCCCTTCAGATATTTCGGTAAAACGAGGTGAGTTTTCTCCTGAACTCTGTGATATATTCATCCATGGACAGGCTGCCGTCAGGGAATGATCGATTCGAATTATGCATCCGCTCAATTGTTTCCACTGACGGGAGGAGAAGATCGATGGGAATATTCGATCTCCTGCTGGCCCTGATTATGGCTTCCCGAAAAAGACCGATGCAATATGCGACCCTGAATTCGTACACCTTCTCGGTCTTTTTCAGGTACCCTGCAAGCCGGTCCGTCTCTATCTCGAGGAAGTCATCCTTTATTCGTTCAACATCACAATTCCCAAGCATATACCGGTAATTCGGGAAAGGATACATATCTTCAAGTTCTGCAGGGACGGTACCACACGTCCCGAAGACGACAAGGTGGTAGTGATCCGGCTTGATTATCGATTCAATCACTTTTAAAAAGAGCCGGTGACTGGGGCTTGTGCTATATGGCTTCCTGACGGCGCATGGAATAAAAATTGCCAGGCGGTGAACGGGTACATCGTATTCTTCAATTATCCACCTGTATGCGTCCTCGAATTCAGGAAGGTAGAATGGAGGGCAGTCGGCTTCCAGGAGCATATTCGTATATCCCGGCATCGTGTGTCCACATGGTTGGTCTGCCTGGCTATTGATATTTCCGGATACATTTATTGGCATTGGAGAAAAATACACATTCTTTGTCACATGACCGCATCCTGATGGGGGGATAAAGCATGTTTAGAAGTAGATCATCGGCTATACTGCAAAGCGAGGAGTTCTATCAGAACGGCCTGATACATGCAAATGATGGGGATGAAGGGCGGGCGCTTGTTGAATTTTCAAAAGCCATTGAGAAAAATCCCCGGCACATATACGCTTTGATACAGAAAGGCACTATCCTGCAGAAGATATCTCACCACAGGGAAGCCATTGAATGCTTTGAATCGGCACGGGCTATCCAGCCGGAAAACGCATATATCTTTCTTAAACTGGGATTTTCACACGCAATGCTCGGCCATAATGCCCGGGCAGTCGAATGCTATACACGGGCACTCACCCTTGATACAAACCTGGTGAAAGCATGGACTGGTCGCGCCACGTCCCGGTTTGATCTGGGAACGTACCATGATGCCGCAGACGATTTCGATGCGGCAATCAGGATAGATCCGTCAGATACTGGTGCATGGGCGGGAAAAGGCATCTGTTATGCCCTGCTCGGTGATTACAGGCAGGCACTCGAATGCTTCTCACGGGCCGTGGCAATAGATGCCGGGGACCCGATCGCATGGTTCAACAAGGGGAGGAGCCACGCATTTCTCGGCCAGCATGCAGAGGCGATCCCGTGCTTCGAGCGAAGCATCGCAATAGCCCCTGACGATCCAGAGACCTGGTTCAATCTTGGAAAAAGCCACGCGGCTTACGGAAACCAACAAAAGGCGCTTTCCAGTTATGAACATGCCATTGATCTCAATCCGAAGTTTCTTGAGGCGTACATTGCAAAAGGAGTCAGTCTTCACAGGCAGGAGAGGTATCCGGAAGCCGTCTTTGAATTCGTGCGGGCGCTCGGGATAGACGATGAAAATATCAGCGCCCTGCTTGGAATGGGTGAGAGCCAGGCTGCAATGCATTCCTATGACGCGGCAATAGAGTGCTTTAACCGGATCATCACCCTCGATCCCTTCCAGACAAGGGCATACATTGACCGGGGCATAAGCCAGATCGGAGACGGGCGGTACATGCAGGCCCTGGAATCTTTTGAGATCGTGATCAGCGCCGATCCAGGGAACTTCATTGCACTGTACAACATGGGACGGACTCTCGCTGCCATGGGCAGGCACCAGGAGGCCATCAAGGTCTTTGAAAGAGCGATTGAGGTCAACCCGTCCGATGCGCAGAGCTGGTACAACAAGGGGGTATCACTGAATAACCTCGTACGCCACGGGGAAGCGATACGGTGTTACGACCAGGCGATCGAGCTCCTCCCCGATGATCCTGATGCATGGTACAACAAGGCGATGAGCCTGCTTCAGCTTGGAAGGCACCGTGAAGCAATCCAGTGTTTTGAAAAGGTCCTCTTACATGATCCGTCAGATATCGATTCTCATTTCAATATGGGGGTATGCCACGACGACCTTGGCAGGCACAGGGAGGCACTCGGGTGCTATCAAAGGGTACTTGATCTCGATCCGGATGACGGCAGGACGTGGTATGCACGGGGAACAACCCTTGAAAAGCTGGGATGCTATGGAGAGGCGATGGAGTGTTTTGAACGGGCACTTCGAAGCAACCCAGAGAATCAAAATGCGCGTATGGCACGTGATCTTCTCCTGAAACAGGCGTAGAATTCTGACGGGTTTCTACTGGTTGCGGATGAAGCCCTGCTCTATGAGATCGGTCAGCCAGCGGTCAAGGAATTCCATGAGCTCGTTTTTTACTCCGAGATCCACCACCCCTGCTCGTGGATATACGATCTTTCGGACCAACCGGTCCTGGTAAACCAGCGGCTCGGCTCTCTTCTGATCATGGTATACCTTGATCTCGATATCGGGATCGGCAACCAAAACACCTTCGATGACCGGGTTTTGCGACAGGGCGAACATATCATCTGAAAGACGATCTATGCACAGGGGTACATGCGGGTTATTTTCGATGACGGCATACTGCCTGACCTCCAGGACACCGATCTTTTCAAGTTTTGTATAGATAGAATGATACAGATCGCTCATGAAACTCCGCCTTTGGGATAGGTATCCCTGGAGAGTAGTTTATGAAGCGTACCCATAAATGTTATGAATTCAGGTAGGATTTTTACCGGCATAACAAAAGAGCCGGAGTGATAGCCCCCCGAACAGGTCGGCCCCTGTTTCCTTGTTCACAAAAATAGCCCGGGCGGGGAAAAATACGGCATTTTTTCAATAATAATCCCCCTGTTGGAGGGGTCAGGTTTTCTTTCCCGAAACTCAGACGATGCTTTCAACAAGAATCCTCAACCCGATTACCAGGAGAATTATTCCGCCGAAGATCTCCATGCTCCTTCCAAAATGCTCTCCAAGCCTCCTTCCAAGGAGCACCCCGGCTAATGCAAATACGAAAGAGGTCAAGCCTATTATCACGGATGATGTTCCGATATGTCCTCCCAGAAAAGCGAGGGAGAGCCCGGCACCCAGTGCATCGACACTGGTCGCAAGTGAGAGCATGATTATTGTTGGAGCATTATAGACGGGTACACGCTCCACGTCATTCCGGTACCCTTCATACACCATCTTTACACCGATGACGGCCAGGATACAAAATGCCGCCCAGTGATCAAACCCGGAAATGAACGAAACTGTCCGGGCCCCGGCCGCCCAGCCCGCAATGGTCATTGCAAACTGGAAAAACCCAAAAGGGATAGCAAGGAGGAGAGCGAGCCGTCCTTTGTCCGATACCCGCGAACTCCCGGCGGCGAGAGCGACGGCGAAACAATCCAGTGCCAGGATCACGGCTATGATAAGGATGGTGAAGAGCTCCATCAAATGGACTATTCTTTGGTTGCCTGGTAAATAAGTGATGGCATCCTGGCTGATTTTTCGCATATTTTGCTGATTTTCCGCTGAATTATTGGAAATATGGAAAATAACCGGAAAAATTTGGAAATTATGAATAAAAAAGTATTTTAGAGGTTGAAATGAAAGAATGTCATGCTATAGCGTGACAGGGTGAAGACCATTCAATCCTCGATATTTGAAACGGTATACCGGCAGTCTATTGAAGAACCCGAGAAATTCTGGGGAAAAACCGCCGAAGAAGTGCATTGGTATAAAAGATGGGAGAGAGTACTCAACGGATCCAGGCCTCCATTTTACCGGTGGTTTGCCGGCGGAATATTGAACAGCTGCTACAATGCCCTTGACCTGCACGTGGAAAACGGCAGAGGCGACCAGGTAGCGCTGATCTATGACAGCCCTGTAACCACAACAATAAAAAAATTCAGTTACCGGGAGTTACGCGACACTGTCGCACGCTGTGCAGGAGGACTAAAAAAGATTGGGATCGGGAAAGGGGACCGTGTCGTAATCTACATGCCCATGATTCCTGAAGCCGTCATCGCCATGCTAGCATGTGCCCGCATCGGAGCCATACATTCAGTGGTATTCGGAGGCTTTGCATCAAAAGAACTGGCCAGCCGGATCAATGATGCCCAACCGAAGGCGATAATTTCCGCATCCTGTGGGATTGAAGTAGACAGGATCATCGAGTACAAGCCCCTGCTTGACGCCGCAGTGGAGATGTCCGACAATGCACCGGAACACTGTGTGATCGTGCAAAGGCCGGAGGCTGCTGCAACACTCAGGCCGGGGAGGGACATTGACTGGACCGAGTTCATGGATGCAGTTCCTGCGGATTGTGTACCTGTAGGGGCTACTGACCCACTTTACATCCTCTACACCTCGGGCACCACGGGGGTTCCCAAGGGAGTACTCCGGGATAACGGGGGTCACATGGTGGCAATGAAGTGGAGCATGAAGAACATCTACGGTGTCGCCCCCGGGGAGGTCTTCTGGGCGGCATCCGACGTCGGCTGGGTGGTTGGCCATTCCTATATTGTATATGCCCCTCTTGCCCTGGGGTGCACAACAATCCTGTACGAGGGAAAGTCAGTGGGGACTCCCGATCCTGGTGCATTCTGGAGAGTCATTTCAGATCACGGGGTGAGTGTCCTCTTCACCGCTCCTACAGCCTTCCGTGCCATCAGGCGGGAGGATCCGGCCGGGAAATATATCGGCCGATACGATCTCTCTTCCCTTCGCATGCTCTTTTTGGCAGGGGAGCGCTGCGATCCCGATACCCTTGCCTGGGCACAGGAGCGTCTTGGCATACCAGTCATCGATCACTGGTGGCAGACAGAGACCGGATGGGCCATCGGCGGAAACGTTGCAGGGCTGGAGTTGCTTCCCATCAAACCCGGGTCCTGCACCCGGGCCGTCCCGGGATATGATGTCAGGGTGATCAATGACGAAGGCGAAGAGCTGCCCGCGGGTGAGACTGGAAACATCGTGATCAGACTTCCGCTCCCTCCCGGGTGCCTCACAGGCCTCTGGCAGAATGACCGTGATTATGTCAGCACCTATCTGGCAGAATTTCCGGGTTACTATGTCACCGGTGATGCAGGCTATATCGATGAGGACGGCTACTTGTGGATAATGGGACGCACCGATGATATCATCAATACTGCGGGCCACAGGTTGTCGACCGGTGCCATGGAAGAGGTGCTCGCCTCTCATCCTGATGTTGCCGAATGCGCAGTCTGCGGCGTATCAGATCCGGTAAAAGGCGAGATTCCATTGGGGTTCATCGTCCTGAAAGCCGGTACCACAAAGGATCATGCTGAAATAATCAGGGATGTGATCGGCATGGTAAGAGAGAAGATCGGACCAATCGCATCCTTCAAAAAGGCAGTTATCGTACGCAGGCTCCCCAAGACACGGTCAGGAAAGATTCTCAGGCGGACAATGAAAAAGATCGCCGATGGTGAAGAATACCGGGTCCCTGCCACCATCGACGATCCCACAACTCTCGACGAGATCGCACAGAGTCTCTCGGCAATAGGATATCCTGCCAAGTAACAGGAACCCCTATCGATTTTTAAAAAAATTGCTATCCATTGCTGTCCTGATCATCTCCATATCCTCATGGATTGAGGATCATGATCGTATAATTCAGCACCCCCGCAAACGTCACCCAGGCAATATATGGCACCATGAGAGCAGCGGCGTCCTTTCTCACCCTGTAGAACGCAATGATCGTGGCCAGGATGAATATCCAGAGTATCACCAGATTGATAAATCCAAGGAATGGCGATTCCAACCCGAAAAAGGCATATGACCAGGTGGTATTCAGGATGAGCTGGACTGCAAAGATGCCTGCAGCCAGTTTGACCCCGGGCTTCTCAAATCCGTCCTTGACGACAAGATACAGTGCAATTGCCATGAGGATATACAGCATGGTCCAGACAGGTCCGAACAGGTAGCCCGGTGGGTTGAACCAGGGTTTTACCAGCTGGTCATACCATGAACCCGGACCTGTAATGGTCACCATAGAGCCGAAAAAACCGGCAGCCAGGCATATCACTATCGAGACTGCAAGTATTAAGGGAGACTGAATGCCAAAACGGGATCTCTCTTTCATAGTCTTTTCATTCCGGCAAAAACTCATAATACTTGCCATCAACACCACTTAAAAATCCGAAATGCATTACTCCACTGCATACGGGTATTCCATTCCCACCTCCGGCCCACACGTTCGGTTGCAGGGGGAGGAGTAATTGATCTGCTCCCTGTTTCCAGGATCCGGCGTCGATTCACAAACCAGGTCATATCCGGGGATGGTATAATGTATCGGTATCATCAAACAGGGTAACAGAGTCATGCAGAATTCGAAGATAAAGATAGGACTTATACAGACGGCTGTCTCCGTTGACCTGGAGTGGAATCTCGCCCATACTGCCAACCTTGTGATAAAAGCCGCAAAACAGGGGGCCAGGATAATCTGCCTGCAGGAACTCTTCAGGGCACCCTATTTCCCCCAGGCAGCGGATGCAGACGCGGTTCCGTATGCAGAATCCATTCCTGGCGAATCAACCCGGGTATTTGCAGATATCGCACGGGACTACGATGTTGTTGTCATAGTCCCCATCTATGAACGCGAAAGTACGGGTTCATATTATTACAACAGCGCGGTCGTGATTGATGCGGATGGAACCCTCCATCCTCCTTACCGGAAGGTCCATATCCCGTTGGATCCCCTCTTTTACGAGAAGAATTACTTTTCGCCCGGGCCAGGATACCGGGTTTATGATACCCGGTACGGGCGGATTGCCGTTCTGATCTGCTATGACCAGTGGTTTCCGGAGGCTGCCCGCGCCGTCACGCTCATGGGAGCCGGGGTCATCTTTTATCCGACAGCAATCGGCAGGATAAAAGGCATGGAAGATCCCCTCGAGGGTGACTGGAAGGATGCATGGGAGACGGTTCAGAGGGGCCATGCCATATCGAATGGTGTTCATGTCGCTGCCGTCAACCGGGTCGGAACCGAGAAAGACCTCACCTTCTGGGGCGGATCATTCATAGCAGATTCATTTGGAAATATCATCACACGGGCAGGGTCTGATGAATGTATCATTGTCGGGGAGATCGATCTGGCGATGAACGAGCAGGTGAGATCCGGCTGGGGCTTTCTCGAAAACCGGCGTCCTGATACGTATTCCATACTCCTTGATGCGCCGGGGTGTACCTCCGCCGGACCGGGGTCCCAAAAAGCCGCATCCAGCACTCCCAGGCAATCGGGCTACCACATGCCCGCAGAATGGGAGAGACACGACGCTATATGGCTTGCCTGGCCGCATGACAACGAGACATTTCCCGAATTGCGAAAGGTTGAGTCTGCCTTTTGCGAGATACTAAAAGCGATCTATCGACACGAACGGGTGAATCTCCTCGTGTGTGACGGTGCGATGAAGGCACATTCCGCCGCCCGCCTGGCTGATGCGGGTGTGGATCCCGCCCGGGTAAACTTCCATATCAGGAAATATGCCGATGTATGGTTCAGGGACTACGGTCCATCATTCCTGGTAAACAGGGAAGAGCGATCCCTTGCCATGGTGAACTGGCGGTTCAATGCCTGGGGTGAGAAATACCGGGAACTGATTGCAGACGACGAGATCCCGCTCGCTCTCAACAGCACTCTCAAAATCCCGGTATTCTCTCCCGGTATTGTGATGGAGGGGGGTTCAATCGATACTAACGGGAAAGGAAGCCTCATCACTACCGAACAGTGCCTGCTCAATCCCAACAGGAATCCCGGCCTCTCGCGTGAAGAGATTGAAGAGTACCTGCATGAATACCTTGGCGCATCACATATCATATGGCTGAAATCGGGGATTGCCGGTGATGATACCGATGGCCACGTCGATGATGTCGCCCGGTTCGTAGATGAACGAACAGTATTGTGTGCCATCGAGGATGATCCTCTCGATGAAAATTATGCGGCTTTACAGGAAAATTACCGGATACTGAAGGGATCATCAGACCAGGACGGCAACCCGCTCAACGTGACAACAATGCCGATGCCTGGCAGGGTGGGCGATGAACAGCGATATCCCGCAAGTTACATGAATTTTTATATCGGGAACGGGGTTGTCCTGGTACCTGTATTCGGGCACGAATATGACCAGTCAGCCCTCGCGAAACTCGGGGAACTCTTCCCCGAACGGAGGATTGTGGGTATTGACTGCAATGCGATGGTTGCCGGGATGGGTGCGATCCATTGCATAAGCCAGCAGCAGCCATCTGTTTAGCCCCCGGATGGCTATAAACAACAGTTTTTTGGGGCACATAAAAGGTATGGCCAGGACCGTCTTCTTAGGAGACGAAGAAATTGCGTGTCAATTACTCTCTGATCCGTTTCCGGCTTAGAAAGCGAAATTATTGAAAAATGATGTGAAGACGGGGGTTTTGATCAGGAGGTAGTAATGATCACATCTTCACATTCAGTCTTGGGGGTACTATCTGATGACTTAAGATGCCGGATGCAATCTCCGGCAATTTTTTTTGGGGGTATACAATATTAAAACATTTCGTATTCATCCTGTTTAATGACAGGGCAATACTCCGTCACCGGCAGACACACGGGTATGGACGAAACATGAAAAAACCATTTCGGCAAAAAAGAGACGGCTGGTAGCATATAATTCATACGAGTATTCCCTTTCCACCTGGAAGACCGGCGAACTGTTTCCATACCCTTAATTGCCGTGGATTGCATGATAGTGGATAATTGATCATCAGTCAGGTACATACATGACGAAGACCGTGCACAGGGAGCGGGTAAAATTCGAGAGACCTGTCCTTGAAGAGATTCGAAACGGAGGTTTCTCTCCCGTCGACATGCATGTCCATACCAACCATTCCGATGCACCTGTCAATGTGAAAGCGACACTGAAAAAAGCAAAAAAGTTTGGTTTCGGACTGGCAATAACAGACCACAACGCCATTTCAGGCTACAGGGAGGCACAGGCCTATGAAAGCGAGGTCCTCTTAATCCCGGGCATAGAGGTGAGTGCCAGTGACGGTCCGCATATACTCATATATTTTTATTCTGACGCGGATATCGTCGATTTTTACGAAAAAATTATCAGGGACAACAAACGGAAAAGTCCCTGTCTGGCGATACGTCTTGGCACAGCCGAGATCGTTGCTGCAGCGCAACAGTATCACTGCATTGTGGCAGCCGCCCATCCGTATGGATACCTCATGTTCAACAAGGGCCTGCAGAAGTGCATAGACCGGGGCTATCTGCCCCAGGATCTCATCGGTTCGTTCCAGGCCGTGGAAGCGGTATGTGGTGGGATGACCCGGCATGAGAATGAGAAGGCTATCCGGCTGGCAGACCGGCATGACCTCGGAATTGTTGGTGGCACAGACAGCCATCTCCTCTCTGATACGGGCAGGGTGTTGACCTGTTCGAAGGCCGATACGGCTGACGAGTTTCTCGACAATATTCCTGGCAGGAAAAATTTCATTATCGGGAAAGAGTTGCATCTCCTGGAGAAAGGATTTGCCGGGACAGTTGTTCTCACAAAGTACGTGCGATATACGTTGCCTTCGCTTGCCATACATTACGAGCAGAACATACCGAGAGCAAAAAGATTTGCGCGAAAGGCCTGGACACACCTGAAGAGAGACTGATGGCTGTAAATCTTCCGTGTCAGACGGTCCTGCAAAAAACACATATTAATCTCCATGATACAATTACTATCAAAAGCCAGCTGTTGTCGGTTGCCTGTTGGGAAAAACTATGGACGCAAAAGAGATCGAGGAATATATACGTGGGCTTGAGCGGAGGATAGAGATCCTCGGAAACGAGAATGCCGCACTC
>LKUF01000442.1 GCA_001412335.1 Methanolinea sp. SDB | reverse complement strand
GCCCTTCGCTACCTGCCATAAAAAAAGATTGATGAACCAATACAGGTTGCCGGGGAGGAGTCCTTCCCGCAACCCGGCACGCGATCCCGGGGCCGACCGTCCCCGAAACGTCGGCGGAGGTTTCCGCCAATCGGGATTGTCATTAGCGCCTTTAAGAATGCAGGCATGAATTCAGATTCAAATAAAAATTGTACTTTGAAACAGCGTCAGGTTTTTTCGCGAGTGAACCGGTATGCTGGTACCACCCACTGATCCTCTCTCCCCACACACAAGAGCCGGGAGGCATCCGAATGGAGCCCTGCACGCGTGTTTAAACCGTTTTCGGGGGGATCACGGTGATCCCGGCCTCCGTGATGAGGAAATCAAAATTGTCCCCAGGAGGCCTGGAGCGATGTTTCACGAGCGTCAGTCGCCGATGAGTGTTCTTCCGTTTGGTCTGCAGGATCACCTTCGAGATATGTTCAAGTGCGGTCCCCCCAAGCCCGACATACACGTTCTTCTGGGGGTCCATGTATACCTGGTTGGTGATGATGACAGGGATGTCGTACCGTTTCGCATAGCCGAGGAGCCGGATAACCTGCTGTGTCAGTTTCTGCATGGCCTCCCGCCCCAGGTCGAGCCTGGTGCGGTACAGGCCGGTGGCGGAGTCCAGCACGATGAGGCCGATCTCCCTTTCCTTCAGGATCTCGTGCATCCTCCCTATCATGATTCCCTGCTGCTCGAAATCTTCAGGTTCGAAGAGGAGGAGGTTTTCTGCAAGTTCGTGGGCCCGTGTTCCTGCAATCTGCCTGAAGCGTTCGATGGAGAATCCTTCGCTGTCCATGAGGATTACTCCTTTACCGGTGTTTAAACATGAGACTGCGGCCATTATGCAGAGGGTGCTCTTTCCGCTTGCGGGCTCGCCGAAGATCTGGGTTATGATCTTTCGTTCGAGACCGTCACCGAGCAACTGATCGAATGCCGGCTCTCCTGTGCTTAATCCTGGCGAAGGCATCAGGCTCTCTTCCCAAGCAGGTTCCAGGCTATGTTTTCCACGATCTCCTTGACTTCGCGTACAGGCATGTCCAGGTCCTCTGCCCACGTACTGACCTGGTCGAATTCGGCCTTGATGGAGAATACCCTGTCACCGATTTTTCCATACTTTACTGCGATCGTCCTCCGATCCCCGCCTATTTCAGCCTCGACAAGCTGCTGGAACCGTTCGGCCACGAACCGGTGGATGGATGGCATGCATCGGACGCCGAGCGTTCCTGTCTCCCTTGCCATGACGGCTGCCAGTTCGTTGCTCATACCAGGAGTTGCCACAACCCTGATCAAAAAACCGCTCCTCCCTTTCTTCATCAGACAGGGTATCAGGCTGACGTCCCGTGCTCCCCTCTTCAAAAGTTTCTGGAGGCATGCAGAGAGCACCTCACCATCGACGTCATCGACGTTCGTCTCGAGAACCTCCACGATATCACCGGCCAGGTCCGATGGGGACTCCAGGAGGAGAGCCCTGAGTACGTTTGGAGCCCGGGGACTGTCGCGGCTGCCAGCACCATATCCGATCCCGGCTATGGTCCCTTCCCTCATACCGGTACCGTGGACCGCAGCAAATTCGGCAAGAAGTGCAGCTCCTGTTGGAGTGCAGAGCTCGCCTTCGTCGGGGTTGCCCGGACGAACCACGAGATCCGAACGGGAGAGGATTTCGAGAGTTGCAGGCGCCGGTGCAGGATAGTTCCCGTGCGAGCCGGATATCATGCCCCCGCCCAGTGCGAGAGGAAGTATCGCCACACCATCGACATTCAATGAATAATAGGCCGTGCATGCCCCCAAAATATCAGCAATAGCGTCATCGGCTCCGACCTCGTGAAAATGGGTACATTCACCATGGATCGTCTCTTCAGCGGCTGCAATGCGGTGAAAAACACGTGCCGCCATATCGAGGACTTCGGGCGACTCCTCGGCCGATCTTACCTTTTCAAGAACCTCCCTGGGTGTCCTTTTGGTAGGCTTTGCCCGCGTTTTGACCTTTAGTGCCCGTATCCCGGCCCGATCTACCACGCCGATATCGGGTTCTTCCACGACCGAAGCCATCACTCGCACCACCCGCTCCCTGTCGGCACCACAATCGAGAAGGGCACCAGTTATCATGTCTCCGGCTGCGCCATGGAAAGGGTCGAGGATGAGGAGTCGCATAATCAACAGTACTTATAAATCCCTGTGTATATGACCTTTAAGGTAATGCCCGAAATACACCTGAAAGTCGATAGCGCTTATCCGGGCGATCAGGGTGGAGGAAAGGCACGGCTCGATCCAGAGACGATGCTTTACCTGAAGATATCGCCCGGGGACATCGTGGCAGTGGAGGGAAAACGCCGCACCGTTGCAAAGGTATGGCGTGCCCTCGTTGAGGACTGGAACCAGAATAAGATACGGATAGATAACTTCACCCGCATGAATGCCGGGGTGAGCATCGGCGATACGGTGCGGATATCTTCAATAAAGGATGAAATCGAGGCACAGCGGGTTGTCCTGGCACCACCGGAGGATCTCCCCCGGAACATCCCCGTTGCGAATAATCCCAACGTGTTAAACGCCCTGATAGATTTTCCCGTGGTGAAGAACGATTCAGTTCCCATAATGATAGGTCTCCCGTTCCTGCAACCCCAGATTGTGTCATACAAAGTTGTGGAGATCGAGCCTGAAGAGGCCGTCATCATCACGAAGAATACCCAGGTCGAGTTCTCTGAAAAGCCCGCCGCCGGATTCGAGGGCTTGAAACGGATATCATACGAGGACATCGGCGGCTTAAAGGACGAAATGCAGCGTGTGAGGGAGATGATCGAACTGCCGATGCGGCATCCGGAACTCTTCCAGAAACTGGGGATAGAACCGCCGAAAGGTGTCCTGCTCTATGGCCCTCCGGGCACGGGAAAGACACTCATCGCAAAAGCGGTTGCAAGTGAGAGCGGGGCCCATTTCATCCCTATCGCAGGACCTGAGGTCATATCCAAGTATTACGGGGAAAGCGAACAAAAATTGCGGGAGATCTTTGAAGAAGCCGAACAGAGCGCACCCTCGATCATCTTCATCGACGAACTCGATTCCATCACGCCCAGGCGGGAGGAGGTGACTGGAGAGGTCGAGCGACGCGTCGTCGCACAGCTTCTCACCATGATGGACGGGCTCGAGGAGCGGGGACAGGTGGTCGTCATCGGGGCCACGAACAGGGTGGACGCGATCGATCCTGCGCTCAGGAGGCCGGGCCGATTCGACAGGGAGATCGAGATAGGTGTGCCTACCGAACCAGACCGGGTTGACATCATGAAGATCCATACCCGCGGAATGCCCCTCTCCGACGATGTCAACCTGGACGTCCTGGCCCAGCAGACGCACGGGTTCGTCGGCGCCGATCTTGCAGCCCTGGCACGGGAGGCCGGGATACGGGCGTTACGCAGGTACCTTCCCGAGATAGACCTTGAAGCAGAAGAGATCTCGCAGGAGATCCTTGACAGGCTCGAGGTCGTCGCCGCAGACTTCCGAAACGCCCTCCGGGATGTGAGCCCCAGTGCGATGAGAGAGGTGATGATCGTGGTCTCACATGTCGCCTGGAAGGATGTGGGAGGTCTGCTGGAGGCGAAGCAGGAAGTCAGGGAAGCAGTCGAGCTTCCCCTGACCGAACGCGATCGGTTCGAGGAACTCGGAATACGGCCACCCAGGGGAGTCCTGCTCTATGGCCCCCCGGGCACGGGAAAGACGCTTATCGCCAAGGCCGTGGCAAACGAGAGCGGTGCCAACTTCATCGCCATCAGGGGCCCCCAGTTGCTCTCCAAGTGGGTCGGCGAGAGCGAGAGGGCGGTGAGGGAGGTCTTTAAAAAGGCCCGCCAGGTCGCACCGTCCATCATCTTCTTCGACGAACTCGATGCCCTCGCACCCACACGGGGCGGAGAAGTCGGAAGCCATGTGATGGATAGTGTCCTGAATCAGCTGCTCACCGAGATCGACGGTCTCGAGGAGTTAAAGGACGTGGTCGTCCTGGGTGCCACCAACCAGCCCACGCTCGTTGATCCCGCACTCCTGAGGGCCGGCAGGTTTGACCGGCTGGTATATATCGGTGAGCCAAGCCAGGATGACCGGAAAAAGATACTGGACATCCACCTTCGATATGTCCCGGTTGAGGGATCCAACCTTGAAGAAGCAGTGGACATGGTCGAGCATCTTGATGAAGGCGGAATCGTCGGGCTGGCAGAAAGCCTGGGAGAAGGGAGGCAGTATACCCTCGAGGAATTAAAAGAGGCAGTCTCTTCGTTCCAGGCGAATGATACGGCTCCCCTGAACAGGGGACAGAGAAGAAAGCTGCTTGTCGATGAAACAGCCCAGAGGGGCCTCTCCCTTGACGACCCCGCGAGGGATTCGCTTATCACCGACATTGCACGAAGGACCGAGGGGCATGTAGGATCAGATCTTGAAGCCCTGTGCAGGGAGGCAGGGATTTTTGCGATGCGTGAACGGTCCAGGTACGTCGCGCCCAGGCATTTTGATGCAAGTATCGAGAAAGTCCATCCCACCATGAACGAACGCCTGCGGGAATCGTATGAGAGAGTCAGGCAGTATTTCAAGGGAGGTCTCCCCAAGGAATCCCAGCCCCCCGAATACCAGTAACCCTTTTTTTCATACCGGTCGAATACTACAAGGATGTACAAAAATATGCATCAACGTATACCTCCACCTAACACTCCCCAATGAGGTCACCTAATGCCGAATATCACTTCATTTCTGGATAACAATGCACTTGATGCAGCGGTTCCCGCCCTGGTCTTCCCGCCTACCGACGAGACATTCTCCTACCGGCAGTTCCTCGTACGGGTAGGCGGGCTGGCAGGAGAGCTCGTGGAAGCGGGAATACAAAAAGGGGACAGAGTATGTATCTTTCTTGATTCTTCCCCCGAATATCTCTTCTCGTATTTCGCCATCTGGAGAATAGGGGCTGTTGCGGTGCCGGCCAACATCGTGTACCGGGAAGGAGAGCTTGGCCATGTTCTGAAGGATTCGGGCGCAAAAGCCCTCCTGTACTGCCCAAAAGGATCAGAGGTCGTACAGGCGGCAGCAGAGTCAGTCCCGGTACAGGCCATAATCCGTGCAGACCTTGTCAATACCGGTGACATGGTCCCGCCCGTACACTGTGCGTTTGACGACATCTGCCAGCTCCAGTACACCGCAGGCACCACAGGGCGCCCGAAGGGGGCGGTTCTCACCCACGGCAACTGGATTGCGGCCCTGGAAGCGGAGAAAGACGTCCTTGAACTGAGGAAAGGGGATGTATACCTGGGAATATACCCGATGGGGCATGTCGGTATCAGCTGGGGGCTCTCGGTTCTCAGGGCAGGCGGGACATACGTGGGCATCGAACGGTTCAATGAGACGGAATATCTTGATCTCTGCAGCAGGAACCGGGTGACCGTGCTCTCCGGGATGCCGCCGGTGATCCATGGACTCTGCCAGGCACCTCCAGGCACTGAAGAGAAACTAAAAACCGTGAGGGTCGTGATCAGCGGGGGAGGCCAGCTCCTCCCTGCAGTGTGGGAAAAATTTGATGAAAGGTACAGCATACCGATAGCAAATGCATACGGCCTTTCAGAGACCATCGTGGTCGGATCGGGAACCGCCACCCTTCCCGGGAACCCGGCTCTCACGAAGGGCTACAGGAGCGTGGGAATTCCTGCAGGCTACACCGAGATCAGGATCGTGGATGTGGGAGATCCAGAACGTGTTCTTCCGGCAGGCAGTACAGGCGAGATCGCTATCAGGGGGCCATCAGTTGCGCTCGGTTACTGGAATATGCCAGATGAATCGGCAAACATTTTCCTCCCCGACGGCTGGTTCCTCTCGGGAGACGTGGGGTACCTGGATGAGGAGGGTATCCTGTACATAACCGACAGGAAGAAGGACATGATCATCATGTCAGGGTGGAAGATCTATCCGACAGAGGTGGAGAATGTCATTCTCCAGCACCCGTCGGTTGCGGATGTCGCAGTCTTTGGAATACCTGATCAGAAGCGGGGGGAGATGCCGGTTGCAGCCGTGATCACAAAGCCTGGCGAATCACTCACTACCCGTGACCTGGAAGAATACTGCCGAAGCCGGATGGCGGGATACAAGGTGCCGAGGAAGGTGATCGAGGTGGAGACGCTCCCGCGTATGCATGGTTGGAAACTGCTTCGAAGGACTCTCAAAGAGGAGTATTCGCGGAAATTCCATTCCGGAGAAGACTTATCATAGTGTATAGAAAATATTATCATTTAGGAGCAGTCTCCATTGGCAAAGGATAACAAAAGGTCGACAGGTATTACCGGTCTTGACCTGACAATGGATGGAGGGTTTCCATTCGGAACCGCCATTGTCGTGCTTGGTTCACCGCTGGCAGGGGTGGACCATATGGCCAGGCAGTTCTGGAGCGTGGATAAGGATTCGGGGTCATACCTGATGATCGATGGAGATGTCGAGACTGGCATGTCTGATGCCAGGGGTGCCACTCCCGAAAACCTGCTCTCGTTATCCAGGGGAGATCGGATTGTGATAGATTCCCTCTCCTCCATCATTCTCAGATTCGGTTTTGATGAGGGGATTGCATGCATGGCCCGGGCAAAGCAGGAGATCTGTTCCCGGAAGGGAAATGTCATGTTCATCCTCTATAGCGAACTGCACCCGACACGCGAGGAGATACAGATCCTCCGGATGGCCGACGTCGTGCTCGAGTTAAAAGAGGTGATCTTCATGAACGAGATCGAACGCCAGCTTGCGGTCCACAAGATAAAAGATATGGCGGTACCAAAGAGGCTCATCCCCTTCAATATCACGGAAAAAGGAATCGAGCTCTCCACGACCTCGAGGGTTGTCTAGAGCCGTTATTCCAGTTCTTCTCTTATTTCTTTTGCAGCAGAGACCAGGTGTCCGAGTTTGCCCCGTGCTGCCTCCCGTGGCAGCATCCGCAGACCGCAATCCGGGTCAAGAAGAAGGTTTTCCGCGCCGAAGATATCGATCCCGGTCCTGATGCGTTCCTTGACTGTCTCAACACTCTCCACGTGTGAATCGGTTGAGTCAAGGCACCCGAACCCAAGTTTTCTGCCCATGAGATCCTTCTCTCCGAGGATTTCCAGGTTATTTTCATTATTTGCAAATTCGAAGTCGAGAATCCGGACCGGCAGGGAGAGGATCTCGTCGATCACTCCCGACAGATCGCCGCATACGTGAAGGCAGGAGGGGATTTTGAGCCTGGATGTTATTCGTGAGATGGCCTCTTTTGCGATACCCAGATCTGCAGAGCCGGTGGATAGGATTGGTTCGTCTACCTGGACCATGCAGACCCCTGCCTCCTCAAGGGCAATCGCTTCACCCGAGAGCGCCTGCGCCAGGTCAACCGTCAGCTCTTCCCGCTTCCTGTACATGGGGGTGCTGATATGCAGGGCGTGCGTGAGTGTGGAAGGTCCGGTGATGATTCCTTTCACGTATCGTGCCTTTGATAATGCATATTTGGTGTCTGCGACAGAAATCGTGCCTGAAGGGGGCATGACCTTCCCGATCACGTCGTGCCCCCTGACCCCAGGCAGCCTCCTCGTGAAACTCGCTATCATATCGCCCCTCACCTGGCCGTCGGATATGATGTCGATACCTGCCCCCAGCTGGTCATCGACAGCCTGTTTCACCGCTGCACGCATCGGGTCGATCAGGGTGCCAAGCCCCTTCTTTCCAGCTGGCGGATAACTGCCGACAACCGTGGTGGGAAGGAGTATGTCGGGGATTTTGGTCATGGTACCAGTCTATGGCGGTCACGCGGGAAAAGAATTGCTTCGCGGATATTGGAGAGATCCAGCATCGTCATGACCAGCCGCTCGGCACCGAGGCCCCAACCGGCATGCGGAGGCATCCCGTACAGAAACGGGGTGAGATAGAACTCGAAATTGTCAGGGTTCAATCCCTTCGATGCTATCTGGCGGACGAGGAGATCGTGCTGGTGAACCCTCTGCGACCCGGAGGAGAGCTCCATCCTGGGGTGCATCAGGTCAAAGGCCTTGCAGATGGTGGGATCATGATCATGTGGCATGGCATAATACGGCTTGATCTCGGTCGGCCAGTCCACGATAAAGTAATGCTGCTGCATCTCTTCGCCGATGGCTTTCTCGGCTGCGGTTCCGATGTCGTCGCCATACTGGATTGGCTCGTCCAGGTGTGCAGACGCGATCTCGATAGCCTCACGGTAGGCAAGCCGTGGAAACGGGCTTTTCGGCACCTCAAAATCCTTTATTTCGAGGTTCTCGAGTGCATTCTGGCATTCTCCGGCGACTGTTCCATACAGCTTCACGATCAACTCTTCAAGCAGGTCCATGACATCGTTCTGATCTGAAAAACTCACTTCAACGTCGATTGAAGTGGCTTCATTCAGGTGTTTTGTGGTGTTATGCTCCTCTGCCCGAAAGATAGGTCCAATTTCGAAGACCTTCTCAAATCCTGCCCCCATGAGCATCTGCTTGTACAACTGCGGACTCTGGTTTAAGAAAGCCTCTTTTTCGAAGTAGGCGATGGGGAAAAGTTCTGTACCCCCTTCAGTGGCCGCAGCCACCACTTTTGGTGTGGATATATGGAGAAACCCTCTCTGAAAGAGGAATTCATGCACAGTCCGCATCACGGTGCTTCGTATCGAAAATACGGAAGTGACTCGTGGCCTTCTCGCATCCAGGAAACGGGAATCAAGCCGTGTATCCAGGTCTGCGGGAACCTTTTCCACCACATCCAGGGGGAGCGGGCTTGTGCTCCTGCTGATCAGTTCAAAGGTCTCGGGAATCATCTCCCTCCCGCCAGGAGCCTTATCTATCGCCTTCACCTGCCCCGATATCCGGACAACGGACTCGCGCGAGACATCCCTGATATTTTCGAGCACTGATTGTGGAACTTTCTTTTTTGGGATGGTGACCTGGATGATCCCTGAGCGGTCCCTGACCAGGTAAAATACAAGACCTCCCAGGTCCCGGACCTCGTGGACCCATCCGCATATTTCGGCCCTCCCGGTTTCAGGCGTGACCTCACTTACCGGTATACGCATACAAATCCTATAGGTGTGTGATGTGAAAAGATAAATTGGCTTGTGCGCACACGTCTCGGTGGCCGAGGTTCACTCTTCCCCTGCCGGGCCATCCCTGCAGGAATGCTCCCTACAGGTTATTCGCGTCCAAAGAGATCATCAATGACGTAATTTTCGGTATTCTGCCTGTTTTTCAATGTGGCAAGGAGGTTATCTGCGCTGTCCCAGGTATACCAGTCCTGCATCGCCATCATCACGAGCCAGCGGTTCACGATATCGGCACAGCATTCGTACACGGCGAGGAAGTAATCGGGATCGAGGTCTCTCTCGAAATCATAATTTATGCTCAGTTTGAGGATGTTGGACATGGCATCCCCGATCACTTTCGTATGGTACCAGATAGACCGGCTCCACCGGTGAGTCATCATCTCCTTTACATCAAGGTTCCGGAACCTCTGCAGTTCGGGGATATTAATGACGGGGTTTAACTTGTATTCCGACAGGATGTATGCCATAAGCATGTCCCGGGCATAAAACATGCCATTATGGAGGACGAAATAGCGCTGGGGGATGAAATCCTTGACGGGCACCAGGTCGTGCATATCCCTCATGCTCCCCTTGAGCAGGGAATAGACCTGTGCGTTTCTCATCACGGGATATTGCTTGGCTA